>JACCWU010000159.1 GCA_013697465.1 Actinomycetota bacterium
ACGTAGAGCGGGAACACGAAGAACGCGACCGCGCCGAGCGCGACGAGCGCAGCGATGCGGGTATCTCGAATCGCGCCCTGCTCCGCGAGTCGGCGCAACGATCTCCACCGGTCCGAAGTCGGCCACGGCAGCCGCTTCGGCGATGTGCGGAGGAAGGCCCTTCGAGCCGTGCCGCTCGGCCGAGTCGCGCAGGTGCTCCTGCGCCTCGGCCAGGATCCTCCGGCGCGCCATCCGAGGAAGGCGCCGCTCGAGCTCCGCGAGGTACGAGTCGATCGTCATGCGACCACCGCCTCGACCGCCTGGACGTAGTTGCGCCACTCGGAGCGCTGCCGGCTCAGCTCGCGGCCTCCGCGACCGGTCAGCCGATACACGCGTCGCTTGCGACCGCCGACCGTGTCCCACGCACTCGCCACGAGCCTCTGCCGCTCGAGCCGGTAGAGCGCCGGGTAGACGGTCCCTTCCGCGAGCTCGAACGCGCCTTCGCTCCGTTCGCGGAGAGCCTCGACGAGGCCGTAGCCGTGCGCCGGGTCGCGCTCGAGGACGGACAAAAGCAGAAGATCGACGTGGCCCTTCTGCATCTCACTCGGCATCGCGGCGACTATACCTAGCAACACTAGGTATGACAAGTGAGCGTCGCGCTCTCGGCGAGCGAAAGTGGATCAGCTCACTCCTGCGAGTCGCGCGAGGGCATTCATGTCGAGTCGCTCGTCGACGAGGTCGGCAAGCCCGTCGAAAACCGCCTCGAGCGACCGCTCCGGCCGCCACCCAAGTAGCGCGGCGACGATGTTCGGCTGCTCGAAAGCCCCGTGCACGCTGATGCCGAGCACCGCGCCGCGGACAAAGCCGCGTCCCCCGGGAAGCGCCTCCGCGACGGGCGCGCGCGGAGCGGTGTCGCCGTGGCGGATCTCGTAGCCGCGAATGATCTGCCGCGTGAGCACCGACCACGGCTCAGGGAGCGGGGCGAAGGCGACCTCCACGGTCTCCGTCCGCTTCGTGCCGGCGTAGACGGTGCGTACGGGGAGCAGGCCGAGCCCGATGCAAGCGCCGTCGACCCCTGCCGGATCTGCGATCTCCTCACCGAGCATCTGCAGACCGCCACAGATACCGAGTATCCGCGTGCCGCCACGCGCGGCGGCCTCGATCGCGCCCGCGAGCCCGCGCTCCCTCAGCCACGAGAGATCGGGCGCGACATGCTTCGACCCCGGCAGGACGATGAGGTCGGCACCTTCCAGGTCAGCCGCCTTCCGCGCCCACACGAGCTCCGCGACTTGCTCGAGCGGCTTCAGCTCGTCGAGGTTGGACGCCGTCGGGTACCGCACCGCCGCAACCCGAGGCGCGTCCGGGCGCCGCGGCGGCGGCGCTGCCCCGTCTTCGTCCGGCAGCCCGTGCTCGACGAACGGGAGTAGGCCGAGATATGCCATGCCCGTTGCTCGCTCGAGTTCCTCCGGCGCGGGAGCGAGCAACCGCTCGTCGCCCCGAAACTTGTTCAGCACGAAGCCGCGGAGAAGCCCGCGGTCTTTCCCCGTCACTAGCGACCAGGTGCCGTGGAGGTGGGCGAATGCCCCGCCGCGATCGATGTCGGCGACTAGCACCGCGGGCGCTCGCGCGACATGTGCCGAGCGCATGTTCGCGAGATCCGTCGTGCGCAGGTTCGTCTCGGCCGGGCTGCCCGCACCCTCGATCAGCACGAGCTCGTACTCCACGAGGAGCTCCCTGAGCGCGCTCTCAGCAACCGGCCAGAGCGAGGGCGCCCGCTCGCGCCACCGCGTTTGACTGAGGACGTGGTCGACCCGGCCGAGGAGGACGACCTGACTGCGGTCGTCGGCCTCGGGCTTGACGAGTATCGGGTTCATGCGCACGTCTGGCTCGATGCCGGCAGCAAGCGCTTGGAGGTACTGCGCCGCGCCGATCTCGCCGCCGACGACGACGCGTGCATTGTTCGACATGTTCTGTGCCTTGAAGGGTGCGACGCGGATGCCCGCGACGGCGGAAAGCGCGGACCAGCGCAGTGACGACGAGGCTCTTGCCGGCGAAGCTGGAGACGCCCTGGACGGAGAGCGCGCTCAGCGCGTTTGCTCCAAGACGGCTGGCCGGGAGGGAATGACGGCGATCCTCCCCTCAACATCCACAACGCGAATCGAGGCGCCGTAGTGGCGGGCGATCGCCTCCTCGGTGAGGACGTCGTGCGGACCGCCGTCCGCTGCGACACAGCCGCGGTCGAGAAGCACCATCCGGTCCGCGTACTGCGCGCCCAGGGTGAGGTCGTGCATCGCCGCGACGAGCGTGAGGCCGGTCTCCCCTCGAAGCTCGTCGAGCAGGTCGAGCGCCTGCTGCTGGTGACCGATGTCCAGGGAGGCGGTCGGCTCGTCTAGCAGGAGTATGCGGGCCTCCTGCGCGAGCGCGGGGGCGACGACGGCTCGCTGCTTCTGGCCCCCACTGAGCGTTCCGAGCCGCCGCTCGCCGTAGGCCAGCAGGTCGAGACGTGCGAGCGCTCGCGCTGCGGCCTCCCGATCACGCCTTCCCTCCTTGGCAAGCGGCCCGAGATGAGGGGTCCGCCCCAGGAGCACGTACTCGCCGACCGTCATCCACGGCGGAGTCGACGGCTCCTGCGGAACGACCGCGAGCAACCGTGCGAGCTCCGCGCGGTGCATGCGCGCCGTCGACCGGCCGTCGAGCGCGATCGAGCCGGCGAACGGGACGAGCCGCGCGATCGCGCGGAGGAGCGTCGTCTTGCCGGCGCCGTTGGGGCCGATCAACGCCAGCCACTCGCCCGCCGCGACCTCGAGATCGATCGCGTCCACCACCGGCTTGCCGCCCAGCTGGACGGTGACGCCTTCGAGCGCGATGGCGCTCATCCCGCCCCTCCTCGGGTCGCCCGCAGCACGAGCGCGAAGAACGGCGCTCCGAGAAATGCGGTCACAACCCCGAGCGGGATCTCGGCCGGCGAAAGAGCCGTCCGCGCGATCACGTCCGCGAGGACGAGGAATCCCGCGCCAACGATCGCGGACAAGGGGAGCAGCGCCCGATAGCCGACGCCGGAGACAAGGCGGATCGCGTGCGGGACGATGATCCCGACGAATCCGATCAACCCGCTGACGGCAACGGCCGCAGCCGTGCCGAGAGTTGCGGCGACGACGAGCGCGAGGCGGACGCGACGTACGTTGATCCCCAAACTCGCGGCTTCGTCGTCGCCGAGGTTGAGGACGTCCACGACGCGCCGCAACGCAAGGATCACGACCAAGGCGACCGCTACGTAGGGCAGGATCAGCACGACGTCGGCCCAGCCCGTGCTCGGAATGTTCCCGAGGATCCACGTGTAGACCTGCTGCAGCGTCTCCGAGTTCTGCTGCTGGACGAAGGTCTGCCAGGCCGTGAAGAACGCTGCGACCGTCACGCCCGCGAGAACGAGGGTGGCGGCGTCCCGCTCGCGCCTGGCGGAGCGGCCGACCGCGTACGTGAGGACGACGGCGACGGCGCCGCCGACGAAGGCCGCGACTGGCAGAGCACGCTGGCCTCGAAGCCCCTCCGGCAGATACGCGATCGCGATCGTGGCGCCGAGGCCGGCGCCCGCTGCGACGCCGAGCAGGTACGGATCCGCGAGCGGGTTGCGGAAAACGCCCTGGTATGTGGCCCCCGCGAGGGCAAGCATCCCTCCGACCAGCGCCCCGAGTACCACGCGCGGCACGCGGATCTCCCACAGGATCGCCTCCTCCGTCGGCGTCAGCGACGACGTGAATCCCGGCACTCGCAACCGGGCGGCGGCCGACTCGAGCACGCTCCCGGCTCCGAGATCGATGGGGCCGGTGAGCACCCCGACCACGAGCGAGACGATCAGAAACGCCACCGCCGCGCAGACCCAGAGCGGAGCGAGACCGCGTGCCCGGACATCCGAGCTCGGCGCGGCGGTGGCGTCCATTTCTTAGATGCGCGCGAGTGCTCGGGACATCGCCCGGAAGAAGCTCACGAGGCGCGGCCCCCAGCGAGACGCGATCGAGTCGTCGATCCGCACGATCGACCCGGTTCGCACTGCGCTGATGCGATCCCACCCGGGCCGCGCGGCGACCGTCGAGGGCTTCTGGCCGCAGCAGACGGTGTCCGCGAGGACGATCACATCGGGGCTCGCCGCGACGATGTACTCCGCCGACAGCTGCGGATACCCCGCGCCAGTCGAGTCGGCGGCGTCCGCGATGTTGCGCAGGCCGAGGGCGTCGTACACCTTCCCGACGAATGTCTTCGACGTCGCGGAATAGAGATCCGGGGTCAGCTCGTGGTAGACGGAGAGGCGCGTTGCCTTCGACCGCGCCGCGTGGACGATTCGGCGGATCTGGCTCTTCATGCCGCGGATCAGCGTCATTGCCTCGACCTCGTGCCCGGTCACGAGCCCGAGTTGGCGGATCTGCTGGTAGGCGCCTTGGAACGCCTTCGCGCCGTCGTGGTGGATGACCTTGATCCCGAGCTTCCTCAAGGCGCCGGAGAGCCCTTTCGGGTCGTACGAGACGACGACGAGGTCGGGCCGGTACGAGGCGATGGCCTCGACGTTGGGCGTGAAGCCGGAGAGCGTCGTCCTCGGCGCGCTCTTCGGGTAGTCGGACTGGTCGTCGACGGCGACCACCTGGCGACCGGCGCCGATCGCGAAGAGCGACTCGGTCGCAGTCGGCGAGAGCGAGACGATTCGACCCGGCCTCTTGGAGATCGTGACCTCGCCGGCAGGCGTGACGATCGTGACGGGGAACGCGGCCGGGCTCGTCCTGCTTGCAACAGCCTGTTGCAACGTGTGGCCTCCTGCGGCGCCCGAGACGAACACGGCGAAGACCGCCACCAAGGCTCCGGTGGCGAAGAGCGACATGCGAAGCACCTGAATCCTCCTTCCGCGAGGGGTTCGGCTATGGGAGGCGCGGCAGGTCTTCTGACTCGGGGCTCCCTCCCCCGCCGCCTTCCCGGCCTGGTGGTGCGTGGCCAGTGGCGTCGTGGCGGGAGAGCGTCTCCCCTTACAGCGGCGGGACCGTCCCGGACTTCCACCGGGTTCCCTCACCGCGCTCCGTGTGTACGGGCGACCCTATCATCGAACGGTGTCTGACTCCGACGGCCCGCAAACCCGCATGGTTGCATCGGGCCGTGTCGGACACCGGGTCCTGTGGCTGTGGCTTCCAGTGCTCGCGTGGGCTGCGCTGATCTTCGTGCTCTCGTCGGTTCCCGATCTCGGCACCGGGCTCGGAGGCTGGGACACCGGCCTGCGCAAGCTCGCGCACGCGGGCGAGTACGCGGTGCTCGGCGTGCTCCTCGCGAGAGCGACGGGGCGGACGGGAATCGCCCTCGCGCTCGGGGCGCTCTACGCGGTGAGCGACGAGATCCACCAGTCCTTCGTTCCGGGCCGCCTCGGCGCCCCGCTCGACGTCGCGATCGATGCGGTGGGCGTCGCGTGCGGAGTCGTGCTGTGGCATCGGCTTCGCGCGAGAGGTCCGGCATGACCGCCCTCCCGGTGGCGATCGAGCTCGACGGCGCGCTCGGCGACACGCGCGCGCTCTGGCGCGACTGGGTCCTGGCCGCCGGCCCGCTTCTCGGCTTCGACCCCTCACAGCTCCCGGAGGATCGGGTCGAGGCGGCGGCCGAGCTCGACCGGCGAGGCGCCGGGAACTGGCGGACGCTGCTCGAGCGCTTCGGCGAGGAGCGGGCGGCCGTCTACCTGCGCCGGGACCCGGCGGTGAGCGCTGCGCTGCGTGTGCTTGCGAGCTCAGGCCGCGCGATCGGGGTGTTCACGGACGCCCCCGAGCCGCTCGCGCGAGTGGCTCTCGCGCAGATCGGAGCAGAACGCCGGATTGCGGCGCTCGAGACCGGAGCCGGCGCGCTCGACCGCCTGCTCCGCCGGCTCGGGGCCGACGCGATCGTGGTTTCCAGCGCGACCGAGCTTCGCGCGGCCGCTGACGACCCCGGATGACAGCGTGGTACCGGCGGGAGCGCGCCGGTCCTGCTCCTACAATCGCAACATGGAGTCTCGAAAGGACGTCGGCGACCGGCAGCTCGACGCGCTGCTCGACCGACTCGACCGCATCGCCTCGGAGCTCGAGCGCCTGAATCGGAGGGCGGAGCAGCAGGAAGGGTTCGCGCTCGTCGCACGCGAGCTCCGCGAGCTGAACGAGTCGTTGAACGCGCTGGCCTACGCCGCTCTCGGTCAATCCCCGCGCGTCCGCCGCCGCGCCGGCTAGACGACGCTAGCTCAGGCGATAAATGACGCCGTTCTCGGTCACGGCGTAGACCTCGCCCGCCGCGTCCTCGCCGAACGACGTGAGGCCAGGGAGCTCGAACGGCTCGCGACGGACACCTTTCGCGGCGCCCGAGCTCACGCGCAGGCTCCAGACGACCCCGCTGCAGTAGTCGCCGAAGAGGTAGCGGCCGCGCTCCGCGGGGCGTGCCCGACCGCGATAGACGTATCCGCCGATGACGGTGCAGTTCCCGCCCGCACGACCGTACTCGAAAACGGGAAAGACGAGCTTTCCCGGCCCCGACGGCGTGTCCTCGAAACGCTGCGATCCCTCGTACAGGTCCCAGCCGTAGTTCTCGAGTCCGGGGCTCGACGCAGGCGTGAAGTCGATCTCCTCAACCGCTCCCTGCCCGACGTCCCCGATGTACAGGTCTCCCGTCAGGCGGTCGAAAGAGAACCGCCAGGGATTCCGGAGGCCGAAAGCCGCTTTCTTCCAGCTCGTCTGCGGTTTCGAGACATCGAGTCGGAGCAGCTTCCCGAAGAGCGAGCTCGCGTCTTGCGCCCGGTCCTCGGGATCGCCGCCCGAGCCGCCGTCGCCGATGCTCGTGTACAGCATCCGGTCCGAGCCGAAGACGAGATTGCCGCCGTTGTGGTTTCCGTAGGGATCGGGAACGGAGAGCAGGATCTTCCTGCTGGACGGCACCGCCCTCGCTCCCTTCGATCGATAACGGGCGACGACGTTCCGGCCGTCACTCGACGTATAGGCGACATAAAAGAGCCGGTTCCGCGCATAGCTCGGGTGGAAGGCAAGCCCGAGCAACCCCTGTTCGCCACCGAACTCGACCTGGCGCCGAATGTCGAGGAGAACCGTTCGACGGCGGCGTGTGTCGATCCGGATCACCCTCCCGATCTGCTCGACCACGTACCTGCTCCCAGGGTCACCGGGCGCGTGCGTCAAAAGCACGGGCGACTCGAATCCGCGCGCGAAGACGACGGGCCTGAACGCGAGCCCTGCCGACGGTTCGCTCCCGGCAACGGAGCCACAGCCCGCTGCGAGCGCGGCGAACGCGGCCACGAGCGCGAGCGAAGCGAGAGCGCGCACGCGATCACGGTAGCGACAGCACTTCTCGTCACGCGCCACCGGAGTACGCTTCCGCGCGCGTGAGGATCTTCGTCATCGGCGCAGGACAAGTGGGCTTCGAGATCGTCGAGGCCCTCCATACGGACCACGACGTGACCGTCATCGACACAGAGTCCGCCCGCTTGGCGGCAATGGCCGAGCGGTACGACGTCGTCACGTTCGAAGGCGACGGGACGAGCAGGCGGGATCTCGCCAGCGCTGGTGTCCAGAGGGCCGATCTCGTCATCGCGTGCACGTCCCGCGACGAGGTGAATCTCGTGGCGGGGATGTTCGCCCGTCGCGAGGCGAAGAGCGCGACGACCGTGATCCGTACCTCCAATCTCGAGTACGTCGACCTCTGGCGGGCGGGCCAGCTGGACGTCGACTTCGTCGTCTGCTCGGAGCTCGAGACGGCTCACGCGATCAGCCGCATCATCGGCGTGCCCGCCGCCCGTCAGACGGACGTCTTCGCCGATGGCCAGGTGCAGATCGTCGAGTTCGACGTCGAGGAGAGCTCTTCGCCCGACGTCGTCGGAGTGCCGGTACGCGAGGCGAAGTTTCCGCGCGACTCGAAGGTCGCCGCGATCATCCGCGGCGACGAGATGCTGCTCCCCGGAGGGGAGGACGTCATTCGCGCAGGCGACCGCGTCGTCGTCATCGGCTCTCCCGATGCGGCCCAGGCGTGGAGCCAGCTGCTCGCCCCGGAGGGCACGACGGTCCGCGACGTCGTGATCTATGGCGCCGGCCGGGTCGGGTCGGCGATCGCCCGCGTGCTCATCGACCAGGGCATCGGCGTCCGCCTGGTCGAGGCCTCGAGCGAACGCGCGCGGAGCGTCGCGGAAGCGTTGCCCCAAGCGCGTGTGTACAACGCGACCGGTATCGACCCCGACTTCCTCGAGCGCGAGCGCATCGGACACGCAAGCGCGGCGATCTTCGCCATGCGCGACGACGCGAAGAACCTCTATGCCGCATCCCTTGTGGAGGTGCACGGCGTCCGGTTCACGATCGGCATCGCCCACGACCCCGTCTCGATCGCGGCGTTCGAGCACGGAGGCATCGACGTCGCGGTGAATCCACGCACCGTCACCGCCGAGGAGATCATCCGCTTCGCGCACGATCCGAGAACACAGCAGATCGCGCTGCTTGAGGGCAACCGCTACGAGGTCATCGACGTGACGATGCGCGACACGAGCGAATACATCGGAAAGGCCTTCAAGGAGATGCCCATACGCGGTGCCCTGATCGGCGCGATCGTCCGCGACGGCATCGCGGTCTTCCCGCACTCGGACGACGTCCTCGAAGCGGGCGACCGGGTGATCGTCTTCACCAAGGCCGCGGATGCCCCTCGGGTAGTCGCTGCGCTCTAAATGATTCAGGCGGTCACCCAACGGAAGCGTCCGAGACGTCGCCTCGCGGTCGACGTGACGGCCGCCGTCAACCTCATCGGGATGCTGGGGAAGTACCTCGGGCTCGCCGCGCTCTTCCCCGTTCCCTTCGCCCTCGGATACGGAGAGCCGGTCTGGCCGTTCCTCGCGACCGGAGCGATCGTGAGCGGCCTCGGGTTCGCGCTCGAACGAATGACCGCCGGCGCCGCTCAGCGCGTCGGCGTCCGAGAGGGCTTCCTCGTCGTGTCGGCGACGTGGCTCCTGGCAGCGGCCTTCGCGGCGCTGCCGTACCTGTTCATCGGCGGAGACCAGCTCGATCATCCCCTGGACGCGTACTTCGAGGGGATGTCGGGTGTCACGACCACCGGAGCGAGCGTCGTCACCGACCTGGACGGCATCAACCGCTCCCTCGGGATCTGGCGGCAGTTCACGCAGTGGATGGGCGGGATGGGGATCATCGTCCTTGCCATCGCCGTCCTCCCGCGCCTGCGGGTGGGGGGCCGGCAGCTGCTCGAGTCCGAGATGCCGGGACCGGAGATCGCGCAGCTCTCCGAGCGCATCCGCCAGACGGCCCGAAACCTCTGGTTCCTCTACATCGGGCTCACCGTGCTCCAGACGCTGCTCCTGTCCGCGATGGGCTGGCTCGGAATCGACGAGGAGATGACGCCATACGAGGCGCTTGCGCACGCGTTCTCGACGATGCCGACCGGAGGCTTCTCGACTCGCCCGCGCTCGGCCGAGGAGTTCGCGGCGGCGTCGCAGTGGATCCTGGCCGCCTTCATGCTCATCGCGGGCGCGAACTTCGCCCTCATGTACGTGGGATTCCTCCGGCGGAAGCCACGCGTCCTCCTCCGAGACGAAGAGCTCCGTCTCTATCTCGCGATCGCCGCCATCGCGACCGCGGTGGTCACGGCGATGATCTGGGGGTACGGGATCGCCGAGGGCGAGGAAGCCGTTCGGACGGGTTTCTTCCAGGCCGTATCGATCATCACGACGACGGGGATGGCGAGCACCGACTTCGCTCTCTGGCCCGCGGTCCTGCTTCTGTCGCTCTTCGCACTGATGTTCGTCGGCGGCTCGGCGGGCTCCACCGGAGGTTCGATCAAGGTCGTCCGCCACCTCCTGCTCGGGAAAGTCCTGCGCCGCGAGCTCGATCAGACGGTGAGCCCCGAGGTCGTGATGCCGATCCGCCTCAACGGATCGCCGGTGGACGAGCGGACCTTGCGGGCGATCGCGGCCTTCATCCTCCTGTACGTCGGCTTCTGGGCAGTCGGGGCGGGGACGATCGCGATCGACTCCGCGATCACGGGAGCGGGATTAGGGACGCTCGACTCGTTGGCCGTCTCCGCGACGACGCTTGGGAACGTCGGCCCCGCGTTCGGGATCGCCGGGCCGATGGGCTCCTTCGCCGCGCTCGGCGACGTTTCCAAGATCACGTTGATCGGCCTGATGTGGGCCGGCCGCCTCGAGATCGTGCCGGTCGTCGTCCTCCTCACGCGCCACTACTGGCGTCTCTGACGCGACAGGCCGCCGGTCGCTCCCAGCCAGGCGGGCCGCTACTTCGGCGCCCCGAGAAGCACCCGGCGTAGATCTAGCGCCGAGTCGTTCGAGACGACCGCGAGCACCTGGTCGCCGGGGCGCAGCACGGTTCCCGGCTCGACGAGCTCCGTGCGACCGTGGCGGAAGACCGAGATGAGCCGCGAGCCGCTCGGGAGCGAGAGGCCTCCGACGCGCTTTCCGGCGACCCTCGAGTTCTTCTCGATCTGCACCTCCACGATCTCGAGGCCCTCCTGCTGGAGCTCGAGCAGCCGCACGAGACCGTGCTCGGGAACCTCGTGCTCGACCAGACCGAGGATGTTGGTGGTCGCGCAGAACGTCTGCTTGATGCCGAGCAGGTCGAAGTGCTGCTGGTTCCGCGGGTCGTTGACGCGAGCGATCGCCTTCGGAACGCCGTAGCCCTCCTTGCCGATCTGCGAGATGACGAGGTTGTCCTCGTCGTCGCCGGTGACGGCGAGCAGGAGCTCCGGGGGTCTGGCGATCCCGGCCCGCTCGAGCACGCTGATCTCGGTCGCGTCGCCGCGCATGACGACAGGGCCGAACTCCTCCTCGAGACGGGCGAAGCGATCGGGCCTCTGCTCGATCAGGGTGATCTCGTGCCGCATCTCGAGCAGCGAGCGCGTGACGTTCGAGCCGACCTTTCCACCGCCGGCGACCACGACGTACATCAGGGCGACGCCTGAGCCGACTGGGGTGCGCTCGCCTGCACCGACTCGAGCAGGACGGAGATCGCGGTCTGCGTCGGGCAGACGGTGTGGAGACCACGGTCGGCGAAGAACTTGGCACGAGCAGGGTCGAGGACGCGGATCGCAACATGGTCGATCTCGTACCGCCGGTGCAGCACCTGGCCGATGACGATGTTCGTGTTGTCGCCGCCGGTCGAGACGACCGCGGCGTCGGCATCGGCGACTCCCGCGCGCTCGAGCATTGCCACGTCCATCCCGTGCCCGACGACGAAGCCTCCGCGCCAGCGCGGCCCGAGGCGCTGGAGCGCGTCTTCGCTCTCGTCGACGGCGGTGACGTCCCAGCCGCCGTCCGCGAGTCCTCGTGCGACGGCCGAGCCTGTCCGGCCACATCCGATGACCACAGCTCTCACAGCCGCGCAGCTTACGTCTCGAAGACGCCGTCGGGGAAGGCAACGACGAGCACCTCGCAGGGCGCGCGGCGGAGGACGAAGTCGACGGTGGGAGAGAAGAAACGCGACTGGCGCCTCCAGCGCGGAGAGGAGCCGAGCACGATGAGGTCGGCGTCACGCGATCCGGCCTCCTCGAGGATTGCGTAGCCGATCGAGCGTGCTCGCACCACATCCGTCCGCACCTCGACACCGTGATCTGCCCCGAGGGCGCGTGCCTCGCCAAGAGTCGCCTCCACCTTCGCCGCGACGTCGGGCGGCATCGGCCCGTCGAGCGGGAACCGGCGCGGCACGCGCACGACCGTGATCGCCACCACCTCGGCATCGCCGTCCTTCGCGAGCGCGATCGCGGTCGCCACCATCTCCTCGCCGATGTCGCCGAGCTTCATCGGGACGAGGATGCGCTTGTACTCGGCCGCCGGGGGGAGCGTCTCGACGGGCTCGACGTGCTCGAGGAGTCCCCGCCGGGCAGTGCGCCGGACGGTGACGAAGACGACGAGGCCCGCGGCGAGCCAGAGCGGCCCGGCGTAGCGAGCGCCAGAGTGGGTCGCGAGCGCGAGCACCCAGATCGCGAATGTCAGCGGCGCGCCGACGAGAGCGGGCAGCGGCAGCGTGTGCCCTCGGATCGTGACCTCCGGGCGTGCTCGAAACGGCCTCGTGAGATCCGGCTCGCGTACCCGCAGGCGGAGAACCGCGAGCTGGGCCATCGTGAAGGCGAGGAGCACGCCGAAGGAGTAGGCGCTTGCAAGAAAGGTCGGGTCCCCGCCCGCCGCGACCTCGGTGAGGACGATCGCCCCGATCGCCAACCCCGCTGCGATCAGGATGGCTTCGCTCGACACGAGCGCACGTCGTTCGAGGCGGGCGAACTCCCTGGGCAGCGAGCCGTGCTCGGCGAGCGAGTAGGTGAGCCGCGTGACACCCGAGACGGCCGTCGTCGCTGCGCCGAGCAAGATGAGCGCACCCGAGATGCCGACCGCGATGCGCAGACCGTCGACTACGAGACCGGGCAGCTGCCCCTCGAAGGCGGCCGCGATGCCCACGAGCGGCGCTTCGAGCCACTCCTCGCCGAGCGCCGTCGATCCATTCTTGGCTGGGTACGCCGACAGGCCGATCGCCGCGATGAGGACGGTCACCAACACGACCAGACCGATCCCGGAGAAGAGCGAGCGCGGCAGCGTGCGCCCCGGCTCGCGCGCCTCCTCGGCGAGGTTCGAAACGGTCTCGAGCCCGGTGTACGCAAGCATCGCCAGCGGCAGCGCGAAGGCGAGATCGTCCCAGTCCTGACCGCTCGCGACCCCGAACCCCTCCTGCAAGACCTCGGGCGAGAGGAGGAAGGCGACTCCGAGAACGACGAGCATTCCCTGGACGACGAGGTCGAGGATCGCAACCGCCAGCGAGCCGAGGTGCAGCCGCGTGTGCCTGACGAGCCTCACACCTGCGATGGCCGCGATGATCCCGCAGCCAACGACCGCATCCCAGGGGTCCTCCCGCAGTGTCTCCACCGAGATCGCGGCGGCCAGGTAGTGCGGGACGAAGAGCGCCGAGAGGGCCATCACGATGAGGAAGTCGAGGAAGAGCGCCCAACCCGTGACGAAGCCGGCGAGGTCGTTGAACGCACGACGAACGAACGTCGCGGCACCGCCCGTCTCGGGCATCGCCGCCGTGCCCTCCGCATACGACAGCGAGACGTTGAGGAAGAGGAGCCCGGTAAGGAGCAGAACCACCGGCGTCAGACCCAGTGCCTGAGCCGCCACGATCCCGAGAGCCACGTACAGCGACGCGGCGATCTCGCCGTAGGCGACCGCGAAGAGCGCCGGTGCGTCCAGCACGCGCTCGAAGCCGCGGAGCTTGCGCGCCACTATCCCGCCCGCCGGCGCTCGAGGGTCAGCCTACCCGCCCCCAGCGCGATGAAGAGAGCCCCGAGCAGAAACCCGACCACCCCGCCGCCCTCGACAGCGGTACGCACGAGGAGCGCGCAGCCGATGCCGACGAACGCGAGGGAGAAGACCACGACCGCAACTCGGTACAACCTCACGCTGTCTCCGACGCAACCACGAGCGTTCGGCACGGCGCCTGCTTCAACACGTAGTCGACGGTCGTCCCGAACACCTGGGCGCGACGCGCGGTCAGCTCCCGCCGGGGCGAGCCGAGGACGATGATCTCCGCCTGCCTGGCCTCGGCCTCCGCCACGATCGCCGGCCCGGCCGAGCGCGCTCGCTCGAGACGGCTGAGCACGGGAATGCCGTAGGACTCGCCGATCGCGACGGCCTCGTCGAGCTCGCGGTTCGCCACCCTCTCGAGCTCCGGGAGATCGTCGCCGAGCGGACGACCCAGCGGGACCTCGAGCACGCTCAGCGCGATGATCCGCGAGCCGCGCTCGGCGGCAATACGGCACGCGACGTCGGTGGCCTCGTCCGAGGCCTGGCCCGGAACGATAGGCACCAGGATCCTGCGATACGCGAGCGCGAGAGCCGGTCCGAATGCCGGCGGAGCCTTCGCGATCTCACGGGCACCCGCCCGCACGAAGCGGCGTCGGTACACCACGTAGCCCACGAGTCCGGCGATCATCCAGCCGAGCCCGACCCAGCGAGTGGTGGGATTCTGCAGCACGAGCACGAGGAACGAGATCCCCGTTGCGAGGCCGCCGGCGATCGCGAAGAGCGGCCAGTCGACTCCGCGTAGACGGAGGTTCGGGTACGCGCGGTATACGACCTCGCCCCCCTTTCGGTCGAGCATCCGGAGCCGGATCAGAGCCGCGTGGGCGACGGTGAACGAGAGCGTCGCGCCGAGCGAGTAGAGCGTCCCCACGAAGTTCACGTCGCCGGGCAGGAGCAGCAGGATCGGGGCGATCCCCGCGAAGATGACGAGCGACAGCCACGGGGTCTTGAAGCGAGGATGGAGCCGGCGGAAGACCTCGGGAAGCTGCCGGTAGCTCGCCATCGAGTAGGTGATACGCGAGGCGCCGATCACGCCCGCGTTCGTGGCGATGAAGAGAATCGTCGCAGCGAGCACGCCGACGTAGGTCTCGGCGAAATCGAGCGCGAGCCCCTCGAGCCCGAGGTTCTCCACGACTCCGAGAATCGGATCGTTCGCGTACCCCCCCTCCTCCGGCGGCAGCGCGAGCAGCGTCGTCAACTCGCCGTCGATCTCCACGACCGGCAACGCCGAGAGCGCGACGAGCGGGAGCGTGAAGTAGATCGCGAAGACCGCGCCGGCAACGAGCTTGTACGCGGCGGGAACCGTACGCACGGGGTCGCGGGCTTCCTCGGCCAGGTTGGAGACCGTCTCGACTCCGGTATAGGCCAGCATGGCGACCGGAATCGCGATCGCGAGGTTCGACCACGTCGGAGCGACGCCCCAATGCACGTTGTCGACCAGGACCGCGGGACTGAAGACGAGAGCGACTCCCACGATCACGAGCAGGATCTGCGTCGCGAAGTCGACGACCGCGAGCGAGATCGAGAGCTTTGCCGCCTCCTGGACGCCGACGACGTTCAGGGAGACCAGCAGCACGATGACGATCGCGCCGCCCACGATGTCCCACGGGTTCGTCCGCAGTGGCTCCCAGAAGATCGAGAGATAGTGAGGCACGAAGAACGCCGAGACCGCGACCGTCACGACGTACACGAGCATCTGGGCCCAGCCGGCGACGAAGCTCACGACTTCGTCGAACGCGTGGCGGGCGAAGCTCGCAGACCCTCCGGCCTCCGGGAACCGGGCGGTCCCTTCCGCGTACGTCGCGGCCGTGGCGGCGAAGACGATCCCCGCTGCGACGAACACGAGCGGCGTCAGGCCGAGCGCGTAGAAGGCGGTGAGGCCGAGCGCGTAGTAGATCGACGAGCCGACGTTGCCGTACGCGGTCGCGAAGAGCGCAGGCGTCCCGAGAACCCGCTCCATCTCAACCTGCCGTCGGCGCCGGCGACCAGGCACGGCGCGTGAGTCTACGCTCGCCCCGAGACGCACGAGGGGCCGGCGATCGCCGGCCCCTCGTCGGTCTCCGTGGCCGTAGCCACGAGTGCGCGTGAGCTACGTCAGTGCTAGCGGGAGGAGGAGTGCCTCCGCCTTCCCGGCCCTGTTGTCGAGCGAGACGACCATGACGCCCAGCGCGGGAGTCAGGGCCCACTCGGCAGGGTTGATTGTGATCGGCACGTTCGCCGACCCGCCCGGGGGCAGCGTTGCGAAGCTCCCCTGCGTGATCGAGCTCGTCCACGCGTTGTACTTCGCGACTGCAGCGACCGGGTCGACGGAATCCGCCAACAGGTCGAAGCTGTCTATCTGGTACGAGAAACGTGGGTTCGCCGCGGTGAGACACGGCTCACCCGTCCTGCAGAGCTGACTCGAGAGGATCGGGAGCAGCGCCGTGCTCGAGTCCGTCGGAGCGGTCGCAAAGAAGTTCACGGTCGCCCCCGCACTCCTCGTGCTGAAGACGAACGCAGCCATGCGGCCGTTGAAGCTTCCGGCCTGGACGGCTCCCTGGTCGACGCCGACGACGACGTAGTCATCTCCGTTCCCGCTGGCCGGATCGACGTCGACGCTGATGTCGAACTCGTTCGTCGCCGCGTTCGACCAGCGACTCCACGTGTTGACGGCGAAGACGATGAGCTGGCTCGTCGGCGAGAACTGGAACGACTGCACGCCGACTGCTCGGACGTCGTTCGACCCGAGATGTGGATTCTTCTTGTCGTCGATGCCCCACGCGTAGAAGTCCGCGGTCCCGGCGATCGCGCCGTTCGGGTTCGTCACCGTTGCCGTCGCAGACGGCGACGCGGCCGGCACCCTGTTGTGATCCAGCTTCGCCTCGACGTTCGAGAGCGCCCGCGGGACGAGGTAGTACGGCACGCGGAGGGTGACGTTCGAGTTGTCGCTCGAGCTCGCAGGAGTGAACGTGACGAGGCCGGCGACCTCGCGGAACGAGAGCCCGCTCCCGAGCGAGTCGCCGACAGTTGCGACGGGAACGTTGAGGGTCACGGCCAGCTCGACCGTTCCCCCTGCGGGAACGGTCACCGAGGTCGCGCCGAGCGCGACCGAGTGCGGCGAGCCGCTTGCGTTCGTCGGCGTGACGTTGAACGTCGCGCTCGACGAGCCGTGATTCCTCACTTTGATGCTCTGCGTCTTGCTGTAGTCGTGGTCGAGCTCCTCGAAGCCGAAGCTCAGGGACGCGGTGCCCGGGTTGCCGATAGCGACGACGTGCGTCTTCACGGCGGCCAGGGGCTGCACGAGACCGGTGCCGCCGCGGCTGATCCGGAACGGCGCCGTGCCTCCGATCGCCGCAGGGTCGCCCGTGTTGACGATCGCCGCCTTCACGTCCTCGACGGGCCAGTCGTCGTGCGCCTGGACGGCGAGCACGGCCACGCCCGCGACATGCGGCGAGGCCATGGAGGTTCCGGAGTTCCCGAGCGGGAGGTTTCCGGTACCGCTGCCGGTCGAGAAGATGCTCACGCCGGGCGCGGTGATGTCCGGCTTGAGCCAGCTGTCGCCGGTCCGCGGGCCACCCGAGGTGAACGAAGCGAAGCCCGAGAAGTTGGGGTTCGTGACCGTCGTGTTCGTGAGCGTCACCATTCCGCCGTCGGCCGCGACGAGGAGATCCGGGTCCACCTGCGGGCTGGGTCCCAAAACGCCGCGAATCCCAATGAACGGAATCGTGACCGTGAAGGGGATCCCCGTGTCCGGATTCGAGAAGATCGGACCTTCGAAGGGAGGGAACCCGCTGTCCGTGTTGATCATGGCGACGGCGGCCGCACCCGCCTGCTGGCCGAAGATCGCCTTGGCCACGCGGGCGCAGACGCCTCGGACCACGACGGCCATGGCGTTCGGAGCGAGCGTGCCGTAATCGGACACGTTGCAGCCGAGCGACTCGTTCACGGTCGTCGTCGCAGGGTTGTCGAGGATGCGCTTGATCGTGTAGCTCGTCCCGTTCGCCACCGTGGCGGCGTTCGCATTGAGCCCGGTGATGGGCCCGCCCGCGAATGCGAGCGTGAACCCGGGGAACGACGGCGACGAGTCGTTCGCCGCCACGCTGATCGCGCCCGTCCCGGCCGCCGGAGCGCCTGTGATGTACTGATTCGGGCCGCTGTTGCCGGCCGAGGCCACGACGACCATCCCGGCCTTGGCGGCGTTCGTCGAGGCCACGGCGGACGCGTCGTCGGCGGTGCCGAACGGCGAGCCGAGGGACATGTTGATGACGTCCATGCGGTCGTGGAAGGCCAAGTCGATCGCGTCGACCGTCACGTCTGTCGATCCGGTGCAGCCGAAGACGCGGTAGGCGTAGATGTCAGCCTTCGGCGCGACACCCGGGCCGATCCTGAACGCGCCCGGCGTGTAGATGCTCGAGTTGTACGGGCCGGCGTACGTCGCTCCGGCGGCCGTCACGCCCGAGCCGGCCGCCGTGCCGGCGACGTGCGAGCCGTGTCCGTTGCAGTCGAGCGGGTTGGGGTCGGGCTGTGGAACAAGCGCCGCGCCCGTCCCGGAAGCGTTGTATGCGTCGCCGACGAGGTCGAAGCCGCCCTTGACGCGAGGCGCGAGCGGTCCGAAGAGCAGCGGGTCCGCGGGCAGCGTGTCGGTCGCGTTCGCAGCGTTGTACGCGGCCACCGTGCCGGGCCCGCCGAAGTTGGCGTGCGTGTAGTCGATGCCCGTGTCGATGACGCCGATCTTGATCCCCTCACCCCGGAGGTTCGGAGCGGGGCTGACGTTCCACACCTGCGGCGCCCCGATGTACGGAACGCTTACGGCATTGTCCCGAGTCACTACCGAGATCGGAAGGATTCGCTTCACCCCCGGAAGTCTCTTGAGCGCGGCCTGCTTCTCGGGAGCTATCGCAACCTTGATCCCGTTGAGCGCCGACTGGTAGTCGGCGAGCACGGTTCCACCGGCGGCTTCGATCCCGGAGCGGAGCGCATCCTGGCTCGACTTCAGGTCACGCTCGATCTGATCGTGCTCGGACTCCGTCAGCTCGCGGCCTATCTCGGCCTGAACCTCCGCAGCAGACTTCTCCTTCAACTGCACGACGACCGTCCCGGTCTCGGTGCCGAGCGTCCGAGGTACGAACGGCGTCGCTACGAACGTCTGGTCGGAAACGCTCTCCGGACCGGAAGCTGCAACGCCCGCGGCTGTGACCGAGAGCGCGACGACGACAGCAACCGAGAAGAGAGCGAGGCCGAACCGGCGGCGGTGACTTCGCATCGTTTCATCTCCTCTTTTCGACGGCATGGGTGCTCGACGCGCGCGAAGCCGGTCGCGACGGGAGCCCGAGCACGGTCCGAACTCACAGGTCGCAAT
>JACCWU010000174.1 GCA_013697465.1 Actinomycetota bacterium
GGACCTGACTGATTCCGACTTCATCTCGCTCAACCTCGATACTGATCAAAGGGATGCCACCGGCTGCAATGTAGGCGCCGGGATCGGCGTCGACTGGGCCATGACCTTCGCCGGTCGCACAGAACCAGCGTCCGATTTCTTCACGCTCCTTCGGCACGAACGCTGCGACGGGGGGAACCCCAATCTCCCACAAGACTCGCTCGTCGCAAGCTTCGACCGCGCGACGTCGACGCTCGTTCTGCGCATCGACCGTGCGCAGACAGGGAACACGTCCGCGTTCCGGTTTTTCGTGACGGCGAACGTCGTTCCCATCGGGCCCGACACGGTTGACTTTGCCGGGGACAGGACGCCATGGATCTTTCAGGTGGTCGTGCCACCCCCCGGGGACCGGGCCGCTCCACGTGCGAAGGCGATTCCCAGCAGCGGCGTCCATGGCAACGTGGCGAAACTTCGCTACACGGTGTTCGACGAGAGCGGTCGAACGAGGGAGGAGGTCACGATCTATCGCGGCCGCCGCGCGCTGGCCAAGATGCGAACGACGCTCGGTACGCGCAACGTCACGAAGATCTACGTTCAGACGTGGCGCGTTCCGAAAAACATCGTCGGTATGCTGAAATTCTGCGTCCGCGCATGGGACGGCGCCGGCAACCGTAGCGCGCGGAGCTGCGCTCGGCTCACGATCCGATGAGACGGCTGTGGAGACGGGGGACGGCATGCTGCCTGGTCGCTATCGCCGCGCTGTCGGGCACCTCAGCGGGCCTCAGCACTTCCGCGCAGACAGGCTGTTTTGGGTTGCCGGCGACGATCGTCGGTACCGAGGGCCGCGACGAGCTCATCGGAACTCCGGGCAACGATGTGATCGCGGCGTTAGGCGGCGACGACTTCGTCGTAGGGCTGGCGGGTAACGATGCCCTCTGTGGCGGCCCGGGAAACGACGGATATGTGCCGGGCCTCGGCGACGACCTCGTGGACGGCGGCGGCGGGGGCCGAGGCGTGGGATTCCTCGAGTTGGTCGCGTTCGACCTCTCTCCGAGCCCGGTTAAAGCGGACCTGCGCACCGGTGTTGCGACGGGCGAGGGCGCGGACACACTGCTCAACATCACCGGTTTATCCGGAACCGCATTCGCGGACACACTCGTGGGAGACATCGGTGTCAACCAGTTCTTTCCCGGACCTGGCAACGACCTGATAGACGGCGGAGGCGGCGATGATCTGGTCGGCTTCGGCCAACCCGTTACGGCGAACCTGCGAATGGAAAGCGCCACGGGTGAGGGAATCGATCGTCTCCAATCCATCGAGATGCTCAGCGGATCCAGATTCGCCGATGTGCTGATCGGCAATGGACGCGCCAACTACCTTGCAGGAGAACAGGGAGACGATGTCATCCAGGGCGGAGCCGGGAACGACCGGCTCTTCGGCGATGAGGGAGATGACCGCGTTCTGGGCGACGCCGGCGACGACGGCACGTCCGGCAATGACGGAAAGGATCGCGTCATCGGGGGCACTGGCAACGACACGCTTTCCGGCGGTATCGGCGACGACACGATCGTCGGAGGCAAAGGGGCGGATGTCGTCTCGTACCTACGCGGCTCCTCCGGCATCCAAGCCAACCTCCTCGTAGGCCGGGTGACCGGTCAGGGCCTCGACACAGTGGGCGGCGCGGAGAACGTCGAGGGCTCTCAACTTTCTGACCGGATCCTTGGTGACGTCCAAACGAATTTCATCTTCGGCAACGCCGGCGCGGACACGATCTCCGCCGGGCCCGGAGCGGACTTCCTCGACGGGGGCGTAGGAGGAGGCTCGCTCTCCGATGGTTCCGGTCGGGACTACTGCCTCCAAGGCAGCGGTGCCCGGCGGTGCGAGATCAGCGGGGTGCCAGGAACGGCTCCTCCGATCACGGACGAGCCGCCCGCCTCGCTCACACTTCCGGATGATGGCGCGGGGAGCTCGCGAACTGGAATCGTGATGCTCCTCCCGAAACGGCAGCACAGTGCATGGAGAAGCCTGCGCGTTGCCCGCGACCACATGCTGCGAGTGTTCACCGACAGCGCGCGTGCACAGCCCGCTCGTTCAAGCGTCTGGCCACTTGCCTTGCCGCTCTGGCGTCTCTTCACGGCGGCGACGCCGCCCGGGACCGGGTCGTTCCGCTACACGGGACAGCCAACGTGCTACGAGGCGAGAAAGCCGTACCGGACGACTGTTGCGCCGCCCGATGAGCTCCAGCCCGCAGTGCCGGACGGGGGGCGAGAGAAGGTCTTCTGGCGCGGAGTCCTCTTCCAGCGCGATCGCAAGACCGGCAAGCTCGTCCGCAAGGAGGACACCCCTTGGGTAACCGCAGTCGTGCAGGGGCCGGGTGTACCGACAGGCTTTCCCCGCTGGACAAACACTTCGGAGACGAGCTTCGTGTCGTCCTTTGACTTCAAAGTTCCGGCCGGGACCTACGCGTGGAAGCACAAGATCAAGTGGACGCGAACCAACGCGGAGCACGAAGACTTCATCGAACCGCACATCGTCCAGACACCCAGGTCTCAACCCGACAAGGCCTGCACGTTCGGCTCCGGGAGCTAGGGACAGGTCGTCCGGTACGACTGCCCCGGCACGAACTCGCGCCACTCGTCGGGCGTAAGGCTCCGACCGGCGACGCTGCAGAGCCGGCGCGTCATTGCCCTCACGTCGCTCCACAGCAAATCGTCCCACAGCGTGATTAACCCGCCTTGTGCTGCCGTGAGGAGGGTGGCTCCGTCGGAGCTGAAGTCAAGACCAAAGACAGGCCCGCCGGGGACCGACAGCGCTCCCAACTGCCAGCCATTCTCGGCGTCGACGAGCACGAGCCGCGCCTCGCTCGTGCCGACTGCGAGAGTCTTCTCGTCCGGGGCGAACGAGAGCTTGACGGAGAGACCTTCTGGAATCTGAAGGACGAAGCGCGTGCTGCCTTGCTCCGCGTCCATGACAACTACCTCACCGCGTGTAGCGGACGCAACGACTCGCCCGGAGCGGCTGATCGCAACTGCTGACACAGCTTGGCCACCGATCAGCTCGGTGCTCCGTCGATCGGTGACGTCCCAGAGCGTCGCTCCTTGCTCCCCTGCGACCGCGAGCAGGTTGCCCTCGCCGCTGAAGTCGAGGCCAAGGGGAGTTCCAACGGCGGCCAACGGCTCGACCCGTCGGCCGCTGACAACGTCCCAGAGGGAGACACGACCGGGCATCCCCCAAGCGATTATGTTCCCGTCGCCGAACTCGAGCGTGCCGAGGGCTCTCGCGCCAGCCGGCTGGAGATCCCGTCTTGCGCCATCGGCCTCGTATAGCACGACCCCTCGGTCGGCGACCGCCACTCGGGATCCCGCGCCGTCGATGGCGACCGCCGAGACCGGGCCAGTACGCAGCACGCGGCGAAGAGGTCGACCGCTTTCGAACGACCAGATGGTGACGACCTCGCCGAACCCACCAACCGCCAGCGCGCCGGCGCGCGCGGCGAAGTCGGCATCGGAGATCGGATCGGCGAGTGGAGGGAGCTGTCGTTGGAACGAACTGCCGGCTGGATCCCACAGCACGATCACGCCTTGTTCTCCTGCCGTGACGAGCGGCCCACCTCTCGGGAACTCGATGTCGAACACTCTCTCGGCTGGGCCGCGCAGAACCTGAGACGACGGCGACCCATTTTCAGTCCGGAGCTCGACGCTTCCGTCGGCCATCCCCAGCACGAGCTGATCTTGGGGTCCGAACGTGACAGTCTCTGCGGTGCCTCGTAGAGGAGGCCGCTCGAGCACGTCTCCTGTCGCCGTGTCCCAGATCGTCGCGCCGTCACCGCGGAGATCGACCCCGGCAACGCGTTTCCCCTGAGAGTCGAACGCGAGGGCCAATGGCGTCTCCGAAGCCGCTATGCGCAGCGGCGGCCGCTTTCCCGTCAGGTCGAGGATGCTCAGAGCGCGGAGACCACCGATAGCGATGAGGGTGCCTCCGGGGGCGAATGCGGCCGCAGACACGGACATGCCAAGTGCGGTACGCCAAATGCGCCTTCCAGACCGTGTGTCGAAAACGGCGACGCTCGTCGGACCCACTGCATTGAGAAACCGACCGCTCTCCGAGAATGCGATCGCTGTCGCCCCTCGGAAGGGGATGCGGCGACTCATCCGGCGTCCTTCGGGCGCCCAAAGGGAGATTGCGGATGGTTCTCCGACCGCGAGAATCTCTCCGTCCGGACGAAAGGCGAGAGCCCTCGCCCCTCGCACCGGGAGCATTCCGTTCGGTCGCCGCGGGGGTCCGAGGTTCCACAGAGCGACGTTTTGCGTCCCTGCCGCGGCCAGTCTGGCCCCATCGGCGTCGACGGCGATTCGATCCACGGGCTGGTCGACATGAAGTAGCCCGACGATGTGCTCGCTTCGCTCGATCGCGCGGATCAGGCTGCTCTTGGTCTCGGCGCTGGGTCTAAGCCGATAGGCCTCCAAGCTGAGCAACGCGGTGAGGTCGATCCGGCCCTCGAGATTGGAGGCAGCCGCTTGTGCGAGAGACCTGGAGGTCGCGAGATCCCTCTGTCGACGAGCTTCGTTTGCCTGACGCAAGGCGAAGATGCCGAAGAAGATCGACGCAAGAGTCAGGCACGCGAAGATGACTACGGCAGTCCTCGCGATGCGAACAGTCCGCCGATGTTGACGCACCTCCTCGCCCGCGAGCACATCCTTCGGGACGCCATGAAGAGGTGCGGCGAGCTCGGCGATAGCGTCGCGAAACCGCGCGTGACTGAGTGAGAGCTGCTCGCCTGCGTGCGCCCAGCGGAGGTCGATGTAGCGAGGTTCCTCCTGAAAGGCGCCGCGGAGCGTCTCCGGCAAGGCGGTCGTGCGCTCCCAATCGAAGTCCCCAGCGACCTCATCCCATACGAGCTCCCCTTCGGTCAACCCCACGAGCAGGTGTTCGAGCGGTTTGGTGCTGCGCCACTGTGCCGCCTCGCGCGCTACCCATGGAGAGGCCGCGGCGCGCGGCGAGGCGAGAAGGATGAAGAAGAGCGAGCTATCGAGGGCTTGTGCAATCGACGTCCAGAGGCCTGGGTTCGCGGAGAGGCTTGCCTCGTCGCGAAAGATGCGGACGGCTCGCGCCTGGTGCCAAGGTTTGGCGAATCGCTGAAGACCCCCCTGGAGGGCGGGAGCCAGCGCTCCGTCTACAGCGTGACTGTACGAGATGAACGCGTGATAGGCGTTGTCGCCCGGCGGCGCCGACACGAGCCCGAGCCGCTCGAGCGTCGAGCGGACGAGCGCCCTCACGCCGCCGACCGGGAGCATCGAAGCGCATGTGTCGCCAGGCACGGAAGATCTCGATCCCGACACGGGCGAGCATCACCGGCCGCTCGCCTGCGAGGCGCGGGTTGATCTCGTGCTGCCGGCCGGGGAACTCTGTCTGAGGAACCGGATCCGGATGACGGAGCGTCGGCGAACAACAGCACGACGTTCTAGGGAAGCCCGACGTCCGTGTTCTGCGCCTTCCTCATTGCATCGAGGTGAAGACCCGACAGCCGTGGGCCGTACATGATGGGGACTCCATCCACTGCGTTGCTGTTGACCGAGACGACCGTTCCGAGGCCGCGAGAATTGGAGGCCGCCAGCCATGGTCCGCCACTGGATCCCCCTGTCATGTCGCAGCCCACGCCCAACTCGGGCGCAGGATCGTTCTCCCCACGCACGAGGTGCGAGCTTCCTCTGCACTCGAACAGCACCCGGCCGTCGAATGGTTTGGCGACCGGGAAACCGAGCAGTCGGAGCTTTCCGGGACGCACAGTTCCCGTCATGTCCCATCCCTGAGCGCCGAGAACGTCCTGAATCGTCTGAATCGATCCGCCGCGGTTTCGCGGCGCGACAACAACGGCAGCGAAGTCGTGTGACCAGTATCGCTTGTCGATCCAGGGCGACGGAGACCAGCTTGTGCTGTAGTCGGTGCCGGGGATCGGCTGTGCGAACCACATGCTCTTTCTCACCGACTGCGTGAGCGCGTCGTCGTTGCTGTCGGGGGCGCGATAGAAGCTCTGCACGACGTACGAGGGAACGAACGCCATCGACTTGTGCCAGCGCGGCTTGCCGTTACGTGTCTGGTTGGCGGATTTGACGACGCAGTGGCCCGCCGTCATGAGCACGCTTCGGTTCTCTGCCGCTGTCACGGTGGCAGTGCAGTTCCAGACCTCCCCGGAATCGACAACGCTGTCGGCATCGCTGTCGTCCCAGTAGATCAGCGCCCCCGAGGTACGGGCAGGAGCCACATTCAGCCGGCCGCGGTAGCAGAACCGCGTGTACGGGTATCCCTGGATGGCCCGGGCGACAGGGGGCTGCGAGCACGATCGCTGGATGACACTTCCGAGCGCCGGTACGGTCGGGGCTGCGCGCGGCTCGGTCGGCTCTGCGGTGGCGTCCCGCTGCCCACCGGGCACACTGCCCGAGGGAGTAGAGGGGGCTTCGCTTCTCGTCTCGCCCTCGAGCTGAGGGGTTGCGTGGTCGAGGGCTGCAACGACGCGCTCGACGGTCCAGAACCGCTCCAGACGAGCCACCGCAGCGGCCTGGGCGGCGGGCGTCGCGGGAGCCGGAACCGACGTGCCCACTGGAGAGGACGCTGAAGGAAGGTTCTCTTCGACCGCTGCGGCATTGTCGTCGTCGCCGAGCCAGAGTGCACCGGCCACGGCGATTCCGACGCCGATGGCGAGGACAACCCCCACAAGCCAGGGGAGCTTGCCGCGCATGACCCCTCCCTTTCAGCCGCAGTTTGCGACGATCATTGCAGTTTGCGACGATCATAGAGCCCTTAGACCCGCGGCTTCAAGGCCGCGCGTCCTCTGGAGCTCTGTTGCTGCGTGTGCAAATCGGCTTGGTACCCTCCTCGCGATGCGCGAGGATTGCCGCGTGCACCCGGCGTCCTCCGTTCGCGTCCGGGTCCGCGGGTGTCGCCTCGACCCCGGCAGCTAGTGCGCGACGCAGGTGACGGACACGACCACACCTAGGACCCGCTGTCCCTCCTGTAGTGCGCTCGTTCCCGATCTGCGCTACTGCAACCGCTGTGGCTGGACACTGCATCCGGAGGGTCGCCCGAGTCACGGCTTCGCCGCGGCTCCCAACGAACGGGAGCTGACGCCGCGCGTCGTCTCGACACTCTTCCCGCAGCTTCCCCGAGCGTCGATGGCTGCGTTCAGGCTTGCCCTCCTCTTCGCCGTCGCTCTCGTGACAGCGTTCGCATTGGCCGGTGCGTATCCATTGGCAATTGTCGTGGCGATCGTCTCGGTCCCCACGCTCACGGTGATCTATCTCTACGACGTGGACGTGTACGAAGACGAGCCCCTCGTCGTCATCGGGCTGACCGTTGTCTGGGGTGCACTCATGGGAGTCCTCGTTGCGCAGATTGGCCGAAAGCTGGCTCCCTCAGGACTCGATCTCTTGGGACAGTCGACCGGCGAGACGGTCGTGCAACAGGGCGTCGTGCTTCCGCTGATCGGTCTGACACTCGGACTGGCAGGACCCCTGATTCTTCTTCCCTACCCGCGCTTCAACGACGTCTTGGACGGAACGACCTTCGGCGCAGCGTCGGCCGTGTGGCTCGCAGCGGCCCAGACGCTCACACAGTCCGCGTCGCTGTTCCGCGACGGACTACATCCTGCAGGCGCGACTCTGACCTGGCTGTTGCGCCTCCTACAACTCGCGATTGCGGTTCCGCTGCTCTGGGCCGGTGTCGGGGGCGCCGTAGCAGGCGCTTTCTGGCTTCGGTACCGGGGGGCTGTCCGACACGGTCCGCATTCACTCATCGGCCGACCCGTTCTCGCTTTCGTCGTCGCGGGTGGGTTCGTCGTCGCAGCCGCCATCGCACAGATCCTCCTCGTGCTCTGGGTTGCCGTGCTCACGTCTCTCGCTCTCGGCGTCATCGCTCTCGTCTGGCTGCGACATCTGATTCACGTCGGGCTTCGTAGCGAGGCCGCCGCGATCACGGAGGGGGCGGTGATGACCTGTGTGAACTGTCGAGAAGCCACGCCGCGCCACACCTTCTGCGGCCGATGCGGCGTCGCGCTGCACGCACTCCCCAAGGGTCGAGGGGCGGCGCCCGATGGCTTTCGAACCGGCTCAGCGCGAGCTCGTCTGCGTGACCGACTCGTCTTTGGCGTGTTCGGCGTGACGTTGCTCGCAACCGGAGCGTCTGCCGCCGGTGTCGCGCTCGCCCTCGCGCCCGAGACAGAGCGTGTGTGTTTTCCGGGGGAGCCGTGCGGGGGTCCTCCGTCGTCCTCCCCGCGACTCGTGACGGGTGCCGTATGGCGAAGCGACGAGGGGGTCGCAC
>JACCWU010000179.1 GCA_013697465.1 Actinomycetota bacterium
TTACTGATCATCTTACTCAAAGAGGACACCTTCGATAGATAGACGGATAATGTCTTGAGCGGGTTGAGAATGACAACAGGTAAGAAGAGCTACTAGCGGACGATCCTGATGGGTAGCACGAGATCCGAGTCGTTCGAAACGACGATGGCCGCGTCGTATCGCCCCTGATATCCGTGCGCGACCAGAAGCGCGCCCAAGGCGACGTCCGAGCCCTTCTCCTCTGTCTTGATCACCTCGACGGTACGAGGTTGGCGCCGGCCAGGGTTCGCAAGCGGCATGCGCACGACGTTCGACAGGAACGATCCGTAGTGCACCTCGACTCCTGTGGTCTCGAGCGCCCGAATGAAGGTCCGCTGCCTCGTGCTTCGGTGCGGATCCCAAGGAGCGTCCTTGACGATCGCTGTGCAGTAGTGAATCTCGTGGATCTCGTTACGTGGGAACGTGAGCTCGCAGCATCTCCTGATGTCGAGCCACTTGTATCTCGTACCCTTGACGGCTCCGTAGTAGAGGTTGAAGCCGTCGACGTAGACGTTGGTTCGCATGGCAACAGCCAGGGTATGCGAGCGGGAGCGGCTCCCAGAAAGCGCTGAGGCCGCCGAGGCGGCCTCGCGACCCTGCCACCGAGGCGGCAGAGGGGATTCGAGTCGCAGTATAGCTTCGTGCGGGACGACCCAACCCCCTCAAGGGTGACGTCGCCGTAGAGCACATCGCTGGCTGCATACTCCTCCAGGTGCGCACGCTCGTTCTCCAGCACATCGCCTGCGAGCCGCCTGGGGTGTTCGAGGATGTGCTGCACGAGCGCGGCGCGGAGCTCCACCGCGTCGAGCTCGACGAGGGCGAGCCGCTTCCCGATTGGCACGAGTTCGACGCGATCGTCGCGATGGGAGGGCCGATGTCCGCGACCGACGACGCCGAGCTGCCGTGGCTGACGGGGGAGAAGCGGCTGATCCGGGAAGCAGTGCATGGCGGCATTCCGTTCTGGGGCGTGTGTCTCGGCGTCCAGCTTCTTGCAGCCTCGCTCGGCGCCCGCGTCTATCCCGGCGACGAGCCGGAAGTCGGTCTCCTACCGGTGACGCTGACCGACGAAGCCCGAGACGACCCTGTGTTTGCCGACGCTCCGAGCGAGCTCGTGACGCTTCAGTGGCACGGCGACACCTTCGACCTGCCGGAAGGAGCCGTGCGTCTCGCAAGCTCACCGTTCTACGCGAACCAGGCGTTCCGCTTCAGCCGCGCATACGGCGTCCAGTTCCACCTCGAGGTGTCGCCGGAGATGGCGCGCGACTGGGCACAGGTGCCGGAGTACGTCTCCTCCCTCGAGCGAACGCTGGGTAGCGAAGGCGGGCCTGCGTTTCTCGCCGCGATCGAGGAGCAGGCGGACGAGATGCGCGCCGCCGGCCGGGATCTCTTCGAACGCTGGCTCGACCGCGTGGCGGCGCCGGCCAGATCGCACTCCTAGAGCTTCGCGGCGTACTCCTGGTTCTCGCGGCGCACCTTCTCGTCCGTGCCGAAGAACGCGTGCTTCGACATGTCGGGCGAGTAGCGGCTCGCCGGTGGCGTTCGACCGAGACCTTCGGCGACCGCACGGATGTGATGCGGACCTGCACCGCAGCAGACTCCGAGGTAGTCGACGCCGAGCGCGTGCGCGCGACGCGCGAAGTCCTCGAGCTCGTACCTGTTGCAGACGAAGGGATCGAGCGCCGCCGGAAACGGCCGGTCGCCGGGGATGAGATCGCAGTCGGGATCCCGCAGCGACTGGAAGGTCGGCTCCGCCTCGGTGGTGCGGTAGGGAACCGGGAGCGCTGCGACGTGGACGTCGACGGCCTCCCTGATCCTCTCGAGCAATGGCAGCATCGTCGTCGGCCCGCGTGAGCAGTTGAGGCCCACGACGTCCGCTCCCGCGTCGGCGAGGCGCTTGCTGACCTCCTCGGGCGTCCAGCCCTCGGGGGTATGCAGCTCCTGGTGGAACGTCATCGTGACGACGGCGGGCAGTCCGGTCGCCTTGATCGCCTCTAGCCCGATCAGCGCTTCCTCGCCCCAGCTGAACGTCTCGGCCACGATGAAGTCGGCCCCGGCATCGACTGCCCAGCCGATCTGCTCCTCGAACATCGCGCGTACACCGGATGGGTCCTCGTCCGGGGCGAACGCGTTCGTGTTGCAGATGTCGCCGGCGAGCAACGTCTCCGTCTCGCTCGCGACCCTCCCCGCGATCGCGAGTGCCTGCCGGTTCATCTCCTCGAGCAGGTGCTCCTTGTCGATCATCTTGAGCTTCTCGCGGTGCGCGTAGTACGTGAACGCCTCGACGACGTCCGACCCCGCGTGGACGAACTCGCGATGGAGCTGCTCGACGAGTTCAGGGTGCTCGAGCACGACCTCCGGGACGAACGCGCCCGCCTGCAGATACCCCCTGCGCTCGAGCTCGAAGAGGTAGCCCTCGGCGCAGATGACGGGTCCCTGCTCGAGCCGCTCGAGCAGTCCGAGCTTCGTTTGATCGACGTCTTCCATCGGAGCCTCCTCATACGTTGCTTATGCGACAACCGCAGTTGCCATTATTGTCAGATAGGCATGGAGACCGCAACGAGCCTTAAACGCGGACTCGCGATCCTGCTCGCCCTCGACGAGGGCGGGGAGCTCGGCGTGACACGCATCTCCAAGCTCGTCGGCCGGGAGAAGAGCCAGGTCTCGCGCACGTTGAAGGTGCTCGCCGACCACGGCCTCGTCGAGCGCGACCCGGTGACTCTGGCCTACCGCCTCGGCTGGCGCATCTTCACGCTGGCGGCCGTCGCCGGTGAGCAGAGGCTCGCGTCCGCCGCACCACGTTGTCTGGGCGAGCTCGTCCAGACCTTCGAAGAGAGCGCGCATCTCTCCGTGCTCCAGGGCGCCGACGTCCTCACGGTCGTGTCGGAGTCGCCACCGCAGGCGGTGCAGGCGGTGAGCTGGGTGGGGCGCGTCGCCCCGGCGGCGTGCACGTCGGCGGGCTACGCGCTCCTGATCGATCGCGACCGGAACGAGCTCGAGGGACTGCTGCCGGACCAGGCTTTCCGACGACGACATCCCCGGGCGCCGCAGAGCGCCGACGAGCTCTGGGAGCGCCTTGCTGCAGCCGCGAGGCGTGGGTACGCGCTCGCCGACGAGGAGCTCGAGCCGGGGCTCGTGGCCGTGGCTGCGCCAGTGCGGGACTTCCGTGGACGCGTCGTGGCCGCGGTCAACGTCTCGGCCCCGAAGTTCCGCTTCGCTGCGCGAGTCGATGAGGCCGGCCAGCGGGTTCGGATCGTCGCCGAGGAGCTCTCGCAGGTGCTCGGCTGGGAGGCTGGAAGCGCGTCTATCCTCGCGCGGTGACCGTCGAGCTCGTCTTGACCGAGCGCCGATCCGAGCTGACCGAGCCTCGGGCGGAGAACTACGAGCGCTTGCGCACGCGGCTCGCCGCAGCTTCCGGCGAGGACATCGAGGTATCCCACTACGAGGAGACCGACCCGCGTCGACTGGCAGACGCGAGCAGCATCGTCCTGAGCGGCTCCTCGGCGCCCTGGTCGGCTCGCGATCCGGCGGAGCTCGACCGGCTCGGAGCCGCGGTCCTCGCGGCCGGTCGACCGGTGCTCGGAATCTGCGCCGGGATGCAGCTGCTGGCCCGGTTCCGAGGGGGCGAGATCGGGCCGTACGGAAGCTCCGAGCACGGCTTTCTCCCGATCCAGATCCACGACGACGCTGACCTCCTGCGCGGCCTCCCGGCCGAGGTCGTCGTCTTCCAGGATCACGACCACGAGATCACGGAGCTGCCGGACGGCTTCCGCGTGCTCGCCACGAGCCCCGAGTGCGCGATCCAGGCGATCGCGGATCCCGAACGCCGCATGTGGGGGACCCAGTTCCATCCCGAGGAGGCCAGCCCCGAGCATCCGGCCGGCGAGCGTGTGTTGCACACGTTCTTCGCGCTCGCGACAAGATGAGAGCCGTCGTGCTCGTCGGACACGGCGGGCCCGAAAAGCTCGAGTACCGCGAGGATGTCCCGGATCCGGAGGCGGCCGCAGGTGAAGTGTTGATCCGGGTCGGAGCGGCGGCGCTGAACAACACGGACATCTGGACGCGCGAAGGTGCCTACGGAGCGGAACGCGACCAGGGAGTCCCTCGGGGCTGGCGGCGCGAGCCGTTGAGCTTTCCGCGGATCCAAGGCGCGGACATCGCAGGGCGAATCGAGGCGGTCGGATCCGGCATCTCGCAGGAACGGGTCGGCGAGCGGGTGCTCGTGGACAACGCCTTGTATTCGGGGGACGGCGAGGGCCTGCTCGATGCGGGCATCGTCGGAAGCGAGCGCGACGGCGGCTTCGCGGAGCTCGTGGCCGTTCCGGCCGAGAACGCACACAGAATCGTGTCCGATCTGAGCGATGCGGAGCTGGCGAGCTTCCCGACGGCATACGTGACAGCCGAACGGATGCTGAACAGGGCGCGCCTGGGAGCGGGCGAGACCGTGCTGGTGACGGGCGCCTCGGGAGGCGTCGGCACGGGGCTCGTGCAGCTGGCGAAGATCCGCGGCGCCACCGCGGTAGCGGTCGTGGGTCGCGGGAAGGAGGGTCTCGTCTCGGAGATCGGGGCCGCCGCCGTCGTCCTGCGCGACGGAGACATCGCCCCCGCCGTCGAGACGGTGTTGGCCGGTGCGCCCCTGGACGTGGTCGCAGACGTCGTCGGAGGCGAGCAGGTTCGAACGCTGCTCGAGTTGCTTCGCCCCGGTGGCCGCTACGTGGTCGCCGGCGCGATCGCGGGGCCGTTGGTAACGATCGACCTGCGCACGATCTACCTCAAGCAGCTGGAGGTGCTCGGGTCGACGATGGGCAATCGCGACGAGTTCGCCGCCCTTGTCCGGCACATCGAGTCAGGCCGGCTGAAACCGCTCGTCTCGGCCACGTATCCGCTCGCCGAGCTTGGCCGGGCCCAGGCCGACTTCGAGCAGAAGACGTTCTTCGGGAAGCTCGTCGTGATTCCCTAGCGACGAGCGGGCAAGCGGTGACTGTCACC
>JACCWU010000219.1 GCA_013697465.1 Actinomycetota bacterium
GACCGCCTCCGAGGAAAAGCTCCCCGGCTTCACGCGGTCGAGGTTCCTCGAGGCGTCGGTGATCGGGATCAACGCCGCCATGGGCGGCTTGTTGACGCTGCCGGTGATCGGCTTCATGGTGCTGCCCGCGTTCACGAACGTGGACGAGGAGGAGGTCGATCTCGGGCCGATCGACAACTTCCGCGAAGGGGAATTCGTCATCGCCACGTATCTCTCGAACCCGGCGCAGGGTGAGGTCAGCCGGCGCACCGCGTTCGTTCGGAAAAACGCCGCCGCAGACTCCGGCGAGCCGAGCTTCACGATCCTCTACAGCCGCTGCGTCCATCTCGGCTGCCCGGTGCAGCCCAACGGGCCGATCGACGAGGAGGCGCGAATCGAGCTCGAGAACGCCGCGCTGCTCCCGGTGCTCGCGCAGTCGTTCGGCTGCCCGTGCCACGGAGGGCTCTACGACGCGGAAGGAAACCGCCGCGCTGGCCCGCCGGTCCGGTCGATGGACCGGTACACGTACTCGATCCGCAACGGGCGGCTCGTCCTCGGCGAGCTGTACGCCGTCGGGAACGTCAGCGGGACAGGCGCGAACGCGACGATCTCCAAGTACCCATGGTCGGTGCCCGGCACGCATGTCGACGGGATCGAGTCCTGGCTCTACCCGATCGTCCCCAGCCAGGTGACGGGCTAGAGCCTCATGGCCAAGCGGAAGACGAAGCGGCAACTGCTCGTCGACACGGCGATCCTCGCGCCGATCGACTGGCTCGACGAGCGGACCGCTGTCGTGGGAGGCACGAAGTACTTCCTCTTCCGCCATGTGCCGCGCGACGTCAGCTGGGCGCAGACGCTCGGCTTCGCGACGCTCATGGCGTTCATGGCCCAGACGCTGACGGGGGCGATCCTCGCGATGTACTACGAGCCGTCGGCCGCGATCAATCCCGAGACGGGCAAGCCCGTCGCCTATTCGTCGATCGAGATGATCACGAACGAGCTGACGCTCGGCTGGCTCGTGCGCGGCATGCACCGCTGGGGCGCGAGCGTCTTCATCATCCTGCTCTTCCTGCACATGGGCCGGGTGTTCCTCTTCGGCGCGTACAAGTACCCGCGCGAGCTCACCTGGATCACGGGCGTGCTGCTGCTTGCGACCGGAATGCTCATGGGCTTCACCGGCTACCTGCTGCCGTGGGACCAGACGGCGTACTGGGCCACGGTCGTGGGGATCAACCTCAACGGCACGGCGCCCTTCGCCGGCCCCTGGCTCGCGCAGTTCCTCGCGAGCGGCCCGGAGATCGGCACGAGCACCCTGGCGAGGTTCTACGCGCTGCATATGCTCTTGCTCCCGGGGGCGATCTTCGCGCTCATCGGTATCCACATCTACCTCGTCACTCGGCTCGGCGTCACGTCGCCGCCCTGGTCGAGAGAGGCCGCGGGTCGTGAGCGGGCAGAGGTTCAGCCGGCCGGTGGGCGCGCCGGCCTCGTCCGGCGGGGCACGGACGGAGGAGCGAAGTAATGGGGCGCGACCTCGGCGAGCGGAATCGCGAGGCGTACGCCCGCTACAAGGACGACGTCAGGAAGGAGGGAAAGCCCTTCTTCCCGCGAGCGATCCTGCACGACACGATCATGGCGTTCGTCGTCGTCGCCGTGATGATCGCGCTCGCGGTCATCTGGTACTGGGACGCAGGCGACACGCCGGAGGGGGAGGGACTCGAGGCTGGAGTCCTCGGACCGCTCTACACGCTGCCCGCCGACGCCGGAACGACGGACTTCATCCCGCGGCCCGCCTGGTACTTCTGCTTCCTCTTCTACCTCCTCCGGATCTTCGAGTGGCCGGAGACCGTGTTCATCGCGACGGTCGGAATCCCGACGATCGCGCTCGTTCTGCTGCTCGGGCTGCCGTTCTACGATCGCCGCCTCGAGCGCCGGCCGTCGCGTCGCCCGGTCGCAATGATCGCGGCCGTCCTCACCGTCCTCTCGATGGGGGTCTTGACCTACAAGGGCGCGACTGCGCAGGAGGCGCTCGGCTCCGAGCTCCTCAAGCTCGTTCCAGACTGGGCGGAGGAGCAGGGATTTACCGGCGACGAGCAGGCAAACGAGGGCGCGAGGCTCTTCGCCGTGTCCGGCTGCCTCAACTGCCACATCTACCTGGGATCGGGCACGGGCTCGCTCGGGGCTCCCGACCTCTCCGACGTCGGCGATCGCTACGAGCCACAGGCCCTGGTTCGGTACCTCACGAATCCGGCCGAGTTCGGGAACACGGTCATGGGCTCGTACGCGTATCTCGGCCAGGAGAACCTCGAGAAGCTCGCTACCTTCCTCGACGCCTCGACCGGCGACAAGTAGCCCACCCCACGTAGCCTTTCCCCGTGCGCGTCTTTCTTGGCGTAACGGGAGCTTCCGGCGCCCCTTACGCCGAACGCTTGCTGCGCGCGCTGGCCGCAGCGGACTGTGAGGTCGGACTTGCGGCGTCCCGCTCCGGGATCCAGGTGCTCGCGACCGAGCTCTACCGCGATCCGTCTCTCTCGCGCCTGGAGGTGCTCGACCGCTTCGTCGGCGGCGCCGAGCAGGTGACCGTCTACGGAGAGAACGACTTTTCGAGCCCGTACGCGAGCGGCTCGGCGAAGGTCGACGCCTACGTGATCTGTCCCTGTTCGATGGCGACCGTGGGAACGCTCGCCTCGGGGGCGATGCAGAACCTGATCCATCGCGCCGCTTCCGTTGCGCTCAAGGAGCGGCGGACGCTCGTGCTCGTACCGCGCGAGACTCCTCTCTCCTCGATCCATCTGCGCGGGCTCGCGACGCTCAACGAGGCGGGTGCGGTCATCCTGTTCGCCGCTCCGGGCTTCTACCACGGGCCCGAGTCGATCGGCGACCTCGTGGACTTCCTCGTCGCGCGCTGTCTCGACCAGATCGGAATCGACAACGCGCTGGCCGACCGGTGGGGCGAGTGACCTCCAAGCGACAGTCCGTTGCAACGTCCTTCGAGAGCGGACGTCTTCCGCCGGAGGACGTCCGCGGCATGTTCGACCGCATCGCGCCCGTGTACGACGTCATGAACCGGGTGATGACGATGGGGCTCGACCGCCGCTGGCGGCGGCTCGCCGTGCGCGAGGCCGTGTGGCCGGGAGACCGTGTCCTCGATGCGTGCTGCGGCACAGGCGATCTCGCGGTCGAGGCCGAGCGTCGCGGCGGCCGTGTCGTCGGGCTCGACTTCTCCGAGCGGATGCTCGAGCGCGCGCGGCGAAAGTCCGGGGCGATCGAGTGGGTGCAAGGTGACGCGCTCGCGCTCCCGTTCGCGGATGCCGAGTTCGATGCCGTGACAGTCGGCTTCGGCGTTCGAAACCTGGACGATCTCGAGGCAGGGCTGCGTGAGCTCGAGCGCGTGCTTCGCCCGGGCGGCCGCTTGGCAGTGCTCGAGATCACGCGCCCGCGAGGGCTCCTGCGCCCGTTCTTCCGCGTCTGGCTCGACGTGCTCGTCCCGATCGCCGGGAAGATCCTGCCGGGCGGGAAGGCCTACACGTATCTGCCCGCGAGCATTCGTCGCTTTCCGGGGCCGGAGGACCTTTCGCGCCTGCTCGAGGCCGCGGGATTCGGCGACGTGCGCTTCCGGCTGCTCGGCGGTGGGAGCGTGGCCCTCCACACGGGGGTACGCGGCCAGTGAGCGCGCTCGAGACGCTTCGTGCGGCGGCCGGTCTCGATCCGTATCTCGAGGAAGTGGAGGAGAAGCTTTCAGAGGCCGTGTCCGGGCACCACGGTCTCGTCGCGCGGATCTCAGAGCACGCACTTGCTGCTGGGGGAAAGCGGCTCCGGCCGACGCTCGCGTTCCTCTCGTCTCCTCGTGCCGCCGACCCGCCCGTCCGCGCCGGCGTCGCCGTCGAGCTCGTCCACATGGCGACGCTCGTCCA
>JACCWU010000221.1 GCA_013697465.1 Actinomycetota bacterium
GTCGTGGAGAGCCACGACGAAGGGCCGAGGCCGGGCTGGCGACGGAGAGTCAAGGGCACTGTCGTTCCGTCCATCGTTCGCCGGGCGTCGGGGATTCTCGCGGTCGGAACGCTCGCCGCGCGGTCGATGACGGCGCGCGGTGCCCGTGCCGACCGAGTTCGGGTCTTCGCGAACACGATTGACGTGAAGGAGTTCGGGGAGAGGGCCGCCGGGCTTGCAGCACGGAGGCCGCAGCTGCGGGAGGCGGTGGGAGCCGGTCCCGAGGACGTCGTCGTCCTCTCGGTCGGACGGCTCGCACGGGAGAAGCGTCTCGACCTGCTCGTGCGCGCGGTTGCCGACGCGGGCGATCCCCGTCTCCTGCTCGTCCTCGTGGGCGAAGGTCCCGAGCGGGCCCAACTCGAAACTCTGTGCCGGCGGCTCGACGTTCGTGCCGCGCTGATCGGCGACACCCCGTGGGAGCGGATCGTCGAGACCTACGTGCTCGCGGACGTGTTCGCGTTGCTCTCGGAGCGAGAGACATGGGGAGTCGCGGTCAACGAGGCGGCCGCATGCGGGCTCCCGCTACTGCTCTCGGACCGGGTGGGATCGGCGCATGATCTGCTCCACGACGGCGACAACGGCGTGCTCGTGCCGGGGGGTGACGTCGACGCGGCGGCGCGTGCGCTCCGCCTTCTCGCCGCCGACTCCGGCGAGCGCAGCAGGATGGGGGCCCGGTCGCAGGCGATCGCGGCGAGCTGGGGCTACGAGCCGAGCGTCGAGGCGTTCGTGGCGACGGTTCGGGAGGCCGTCCTGCACGGCGGTGCACGCCCAGGTGGCGTCTGGACACCGCTGGACACCGCTAGCAGCGCCGACCGTTAGCGTTCATCCGTGGCCCCGTCCCCTCAGCGCCCGCGCATCCTCGTCCTGAACCAGTACTACTGGCCGGGCGTCGAGGCGACCGCGCACCTCCTCACCGAGCTGTGCGAGGCGCTCGCCGAGGAGTACGAGGTCGAGATCGTGACGGGAGTCCTCCACGGGCACGAGGACGATCCACGGGAGAGCGAGCGCAACGGCGTTCGGATAGTGCGCGTCGAGTCCACGGCATACGAGCGCTCCGAGCTATCGCGGCGAGCTGCGAACTACTTCTCCTACCTCGGCTCCGCTCTCGTCCACGCCCTCCGCGGGCAGGCCCCGGATCTCGTCCTCTGCATGACCGACCCGCCGATCGTCGGCGACGTGGGCGTCGTCATCGGACGTCGCTTCGGCGTGCCTGTTCTCGTCATCAGCCAGGACGTGTTTCCGGAGATCGCGACCGAGCTCGGACGGTTGCGCAACCCCGCCCTCGTCGGCGTCCTTCAGACCCTCGTCGGCGCGTATCTGCGCCGGGCGGACCGGATCGTGGCCATCGGCGAGACGATGCGCCGCCGGCTCGAGCTCAAGGGGGCTCCGCCCGAGCGCCTTCGGGTCATCCCGAACTGGGTCGACACGCGCGCGATCACGCCGCAGCCGCGCGACAATCCGTGGGCGCAGCACCGGGGACTGGTCGACAAGTTCGTCGTCATGCACTCCGGGAACGTCGGTCACGCGCAGGATCTCGACAGCCTTGTCCGCGCGGCGACGTTCCTGCGCGATATCGACGATCTCGCCGTCGTCATTGCGGGATTCGGCGCGCGCCATGCCGAGATGGTCGCCCTTGCGAATCGGCTCGAGGTGGACGACACGGTGCGCTTCCTCCCGTACCAGAAGCGGGAACGGCTGCCGTTCTCGCTCTCGAGTGCGAACGTCCACGTCGTCGGGTTGGCGAAGGGCCTCGCGGGCTACGTCGTGCCGAGTCGCCTGTACGGGATTCTCTCCGCGGGACGCCCCGTGATCGTCGCGGCGGACGAGGACAGCGAGACGGCGCGGCTCGTGGCGGACGTGGGCTGCGGCATGGTCATCCCGCCCGGGCGGCCCGAGCTCCTCGCCCGCACGATCCGCGCCGCCTACGAGGGCGCTCACGACCTCGAGGCGATGGGGCGCCTGGGTCGGAGC
>JACCWU010000225.1 GCA_013697465.1 Actinomycetota bacterium
CCGGGCCGCTACGAGTTCACGCCAGCCACGGGCACTAGGCATTGTCGTGGTCGACACTCGGCGCCCGATGCCGGAGCCGCCTCGTCTTCCGGCGCGCCGTCTTCTCCAGGCCGGCCGGGGTCAGAAGCCGGCGGAGACGGCCCGGGCGCAACTCGGAGCAGAGAACCGCTGAGGCGGCGGGGCCGCGCGCGCCGTAGAGAACACCCTCCGCGTGGAAGTCAGGCGCGGCCCGCCAGCCGTCCGGCGTCAGCTCGTAGACCTCCTGCTCCTCGACGAAGAACCTCGCATTCGCAAACAGGCGATTCCAGCCTCGCTCGTCCTCCTGCCGGAACCAGCCGTGGTCACCGGGCTCGCCGAGCGGGACGGTGACGAGGACGCTCCCGTCGCGGCGGAGCACTCGGCGCAGCTCGCGAAGCGCCTGCAAGCGCGCATTCCCGTCGGCCTCGGCTTCGAGCCCGTAGACGGTGTTGTCGGCCCCGACGTGCTCGAGCGTCGAGACGAGCAGAACCTGGTCGAACGAGCGATCGTCGAACGGGAGCTCGCAGACGTCCGCCTCCACCCTCTCCATGCCCTCGACGTCCCGCGTCGCCAGATCGACGCCCACCAGCTCGACACTTGAACGAACGAGCGCCGCGAGATACGGCGCCTCGGCGAACGCGTAGCCGACCTCCAGCACTCGGACGGAGCTGCGGAGCCGCGAGAGCACCCACGGAATCTCGACCACGCGCTCGTCCGTCCCCGCCGGTGCCTGCAGCCAGCGGATTCGCTCGCCGCGGGTGCGCGCTCCGATACCGAGGGCCACTGCGTCGTCGAGCTCGCGCACCCGAACGAATTCGCTACTCGACGCAAGCTCGTACACGAGAGCGGCACGGGAGAGCGTTCCCGCCTCGAGCTTTGCGAGCACCCGTTCGCGCGCCTCCCGGTCAGGAGCGCGCCGTAGCACGAGCCGGAACACGGCTTCCACGTAGGCCTCGTCCGGCCCCTCGTAGGCTGCTAGCTCACCGGCGAGCCGGTCATCCATCACTGGTAGTCGAAAAAGCCGCGACCGGACTTACGGCCCAGGCGCCCCGCCGCGACGTGCTCCACGAGCAACGGGCAGGGAGCGTATTTGGCATCCCCCAAGCCCTCGTGGAGCACCTCCATGATCGCGACACACGTGTCGAGACCGATCAGGTCGGCGAGTGCCAGCGGCCCCATCGGGTGGGCGAATCCGAGCTTCGCGATCGTGTCGATCGCCTCCGCCTCCGCCACCCCCTGCATGAGTGCGTATGCCGCCTCGTTCAGGAACGGCATGAGGATGCGGTTCGAGACGAAGCCGGGAACGTCGCGAGCCTCGGCCGGGATCTTGCCGAGGTCCCGGGCGAGCTCGACGACGGCTGCGGCCGTCTCGTTCGAGGTCTCCGCGGCGCGAACGACCTCGACGAGCTGAAGCACCGGCACGGGGTTGAAGAAGTGCATGCCGATGACCTTCTCCCGCCTGCCTGTGGCTGCCGCGAGCGATGCGATCGGGATCGACGACGTATTGGACGCGAGCACGGCTTCGGGCGGCAGGATCCGGTCGGCCAGGCGGAAGATGTCCCGCTTGATCTCCTCGTCCTCGGCGACCGCCTCGATCATCAGGTCGGCAGACACGATGCCGCCGACGGGCGCAATGCGCCCGATGACCTCGTCCGGATCGGGACCACCCTTCCCCGCCAGCTTCGCGAGGCTCCGGCGCATCGCCTCGAGGCCTCGCTCGACGGCCTGTGGCGCCGAGTCGTGGAGCGAGACGCGCCGTCCCGACGACGCGATCACCTGAGCGATGCCTGCGCCCATCTGGCCCGCACCCACCACCAGCACGTGCGCGAATCTCACGTCCTCCGCCACCGGCGGATTCTACGGCTCGGGTGCCCCGGGAAGATCGGGCCGCGCCCCGCGACGGAGGCGGCGCAATGCCCACAGCAGCACGAGCCCGAGTATGGCGACTCCGATGACGACCTTGATCACGCCTCCACGCGGCTCACCACCGGCGGCGACGAGCTGCCCCGGCGCAACGACGCTACACGCGGTCGCATACCACCCACCTTTCGGCAGCCGGGTGAGCAGGAGACCGACGGTCTCGTCGCGGTCGATCGTCAAATCGCAGTCTGTCTGGTACGGAGTCCTGACGAAGATCTTGCGCCTCGCGTCTCCTTCGGTCTCGTCGACGACGTCTCCCTTGACCCGCTGCTCGATCTCGACGGCGAGAAGCCGCGCGGGTCCGTCCTCCGTCGGGTCCGCGATGGTTTCGGAAACCACTCGCCCGACGATCGCGGCGTCAGCTCGATCGAGACGCTCCTCGATCGGTTCGCTCGCGCACACGCATGCGGACGCCTCGTCGGTCAGCGCAGGCCCCGCGAACACGGCCGACACGGCCAAGACGGCCAAGACGAGTGCGCGAGTCACGCCAAGTTGCAAGTTGTAACTTGAGTCATCGAGTGCCGGATTCCGGCCTGAAACAAGCACGCCGACGCAAGTTACAAGTTGTAACTTGGATCGTCAGAGGGTCGGACCTCGATCAGAAGGGCGTCGCCCTGCCCGCCGCCGGAGCAGATCGCGGCCAACCCGAGCCCCCCGCCGGAGCGGCGGAGCTCGTGGATCATCGTTCCCAAGATCCGGCCGCCGGAGGCTCCGATCGGGTGCCCGAGCGCGACCGCGCCCCCGTTGACATTCACAATCTCCTCGTCTGCGCCGAGCATCCGCGTCGAGTTCTTCGCGACCGAGGCGAAGGCCTCGTTGATCTCCACTCGCTTGACGTCGTCGATCGTCTTTCCGGCGCGTGCGAGCGCCTGCTCTCCCGCGCGTGCGGGAGTACGCGCGAGATACGCGAAGTCGTCGGCGACGTAGGCCTGGGCGAGAATCGTCCCCAGCGGCTCCAAGCCGCGACGCTCGGCGAGTTCCTCTGAGCAGACGACGACGCACGAGGCTCCGTCGTTGACTCCGGGCGCGTTACCCGCCGTTGTCGTCCCTTCCGGGTCGAACACCGGCTGCAGCGCTGCGAGCTTCTCGAGTGTCGTGTCGCGACGAACCCCCTCGTCCGCGACGACGTCTCCGACCGGCACGATCTCCTCCGCGAAGCGACCCGCGTCCTGCGCTTCGGCAGCGCGCATGTGCGATCGATACGCCCACTCGTCCTGCTCCTCGCGCGAGATGCCGAGCTCTCGCGCGACCTGTGACGCCTGCTGGACCATGTGCAGGCCGTCGAACGTCGAGCTCAGCCCGTCGAACACCATGTGATCGACGACCTCGCCGTTTCCGAGCCGGTATCCGAAGCGCGCCTCCGGCAGCAGGTACGGCGCGTTCGACATCGACTCCATGCCCCCGGTCACCACAACCTCGTGGCCGCCCGCCCGGATCATGAGATCCGCGATCTCCACCGCCCGAATCGACGAGGCGCACACCTTGTTGATGGTGTCCGCGGGAACTTCCTTCGGAATCCCCGCGGCCACGGCCGCCTGGCGAGCCGGGGCCTGCCCGACGCCCGCTTGCAACACCTGGCCCATGATCACGTACTCGACTTCGTCCGGACGGAGACCCGCGCGCTCGAGCCCGGCGCGAATCGCCACTGCCCCGAGCTTCGGTGCGGGAACCTTCGCCAAGCCGCCGCCGAGACGACCGAATGGGGTGCGTACCGCAGAGACGATGACCGACCTGGACACGGAGCCAGCCTAGCGAAGTGCCTCCCGGAGAACGCCCCGCGACGAGTCGGGCCTGTCTCGGGTCTGACCCCGGGGCAGGTCCATTGCCAACGCCTCGATCTCGGCGCTTGGCGAGCGACCGTCAGCAGGCGTAGCATGGTTCCTGCCGTGGCCGTCGCGGTCGACGAACCTCCGAATCTGGTGCTCGACGAGGACTACCGCATCGTCGAGGTGGGTCCGGCTGCCGAAGCAGCGCTCGGTCCGCTGCGCGGACGGAACCTCTGGGACGCGTTTCCCGGCTCTCGGCCGCTCTTTCACCCGTACTACGACAAGGCGCGGCGCACGGGCGAGCCCGTCGAGTTCGTGCAGTTCTACGACGGTGACCTCGGACACATTCGAGCAGTTCCCGAAGGCTCGAGGCTGCTCCTCTTCTGGGAGTTGCTGCATCGCCTGGACATCCTCACGCTGGAAGGACTGCGCGCGTCCCTTGACCAGGCGCTGGCGCTGATCGAGGAGTTCGACGCGCGGCTTCGGCGCGATCGTGTGAAGAGCACTCTTCGTGTCGTCGAGGGCGGTCGATGAGCCGCATCGCCGCGGAGCGAGAGAAGGACACCGGGCTCTCCGGAGTCTCCCACTACTTCGTGCTCGACGACGAGGACCGGGTCGTTTCAGTCGGGCCCAGACGGGACTACGCCGACAACCCGTACCTCGGCCACGTGCTGTGGAGCCGACTCCCCGAAGCGGAGGCGCTGTTGCGGCCACGCTTCGACGAGGCCCGGCGGACGAGACAGGAAATCGAGTTCACGACCTTCTACGCGGGCCGCACGAAGCACATAACGGTGATCCCCGCGGCCGACGGGATCGCCGTCCACGTCGAGCACTTGACTGCGCTCGACCTCAGGAGTCTCGCGACCCTTGCAAAGAGTCTGGAGCAGATCGAGGCCGAGCTAGACGCTCGAGCGCACGAGCGACTCGATCCACCAGCTCTCGGGTCTCTGCAAGCTCTTCCCTGAGGGCGGAAATCTCCGCCGCGTGCCCCGTGACGGCATCTGGAGCGCGCACGAGATCGCTCACAGTCGTCTCGGTGACCACGTCGCAGCCGTGGCAGCGAGGGCGTCGTCACGCCTCGCTCCCAGCGCGACACCGTGAGTCGACTCGACGCCGAGCGCCCCGGCGAGCTCCTTCTGCGTCATGCCCGACGCACGCCTCGCGGCGCGCACGCGTACGCCGACCCCTGAACTCTCAGAGACTCCCAAGTCGAGCGGTTCGTATCACACTCGGCTGCGGATCTCCAGCCGAGTCAGTCGACGGGTCCTACTCGCACGAGCATCTTTCCGATGTTCTCGCCTCGGAGCAGGCCGAGGAACGCACGCGGCGCGCTCTCGATCCCTTCGATGACGGTTTCGCGGTACGCCAGGCGACCGTCGCGGACCCACTCCGCCGCTGCGGCGAGAAAGTCCGGGAACTCCTCGTAGTGGTCGCCGATGATGAAGCCGCGGAGGAGAAGCCGCTTGGTCACGACCATGAACATGTTGCGCGGGCCCGTGCTCGGCTCGGCGTCGTTGTAGCGTGAGATCGAGCCGCAAGCGACGACGCGGCCGTGATTGTGCAGCGCTCCGATCGCTGCCTCGAGGTGGTCGCCGCCGACGTTGTCGAAGTACACGTCGATGCCGTCCGGGGCCGCAGCCGCCAGCGCCTGTCGCACCGGACGCTCGCGGTAGTCGAAGGCGGCGTCGAAACCCAGGTCCTCGAGCCAGGCCACCTTCTCCGGCGAGCCGCCGCTGCCGACGACGCGGCAGCCGGCGATCTTCGCCATCTGACCCGCTGCGCTTCCGACCGCTCCCGCGGCGCCCGAGACGAAGACTGTCTCTCCCGGCTGCGGCTTTCCGATCTGGTGCAGCCCGTGGTACGCGGTGAACCCGGGCATCCCCAGAACGCCGAGCGCCGTGGAGACAGGTGCGAGGCTCGGATCGATCTTGCGGACGCCGGAGCCCTGGGCGAGCGCCCACTCCCGCCAGCCAAGCCCATGCAAGACCCAATCGCCCTCTTTGATGGAATCGTGCCGCGAGACGACGACCCGCCCGACGGCCCCGCCGGTCATCGTCTCTCCCAGCGTGAACGGGGCGACGTATGAGCGCACGTCGTTCATCCTCGGCCGCATGTACGGATCGACGGAGAAGTAGGAGTTTCTGACCAGGAGCTGCCCGTCGGCCGGCTCGGGGATCGGAGCCTCGGCGACCTCGAAGAGATCCTCGCCGGGGAAGCCGCTCGGACGGGCGACGAGGCGAATCTCCCGGGAGACACCCTCCATGCGACGATGATATGCGGGTGGAGTCGCTCAAGGGACAGCTGCTCGTCGCCGGGCCCGCGCTCGACGATCCGAACTTCCGGCGCACGGTCGTCCTCGTCGGCGAGCATTCGGACGACGGGGCGCTCGGCGTGATTCTCAACCGAACGTCGGGCGCGACCGTGAGCCAAGCGATGCCGGAGCTCACGACGCTCGTCGAGGGTACGGAGGCCATCTACGTCGGTGGGCCCGTGCAGCCCTCCGCGATCGTCGTGCTGGCCGAGTTCGCCGAGCCGGACCAGGCCGGCGCACTGGTGCTCGGCGACGTGGGCTTCCTCCCGGCCGAGGTCGATCCTGACGAGCTCGGGGAGCTCCGGCGAACGCGGGTCTTCGCCGGCTACGCCGGCTGGGGGCCGGGACAGCTC
>JACCWU010000240.1 GCA_013697465.1 Actinomycetota bacterium
TGCAGTTTGCGAGCGTCGCTGGCATCAACGACGAGGTTCCGCTGATCCGTCCGGAAGGCGTCGCCGATCGCTCGATCGACGACCTGCTCCGTGCCTCGAGCACGGGCGCTCAAGTGCCCTCGGCTGAGATTCAGGCGCTCATCCTGCGGGAGCTCGCGACGGGCAGGAAGTCGCGCAAGCATCTGAACGAAGCCGCTCGCGACGGGCTCGGGGCGAGTCAAAACGCAGTCTACGAACGCGGGCTCGCGCCGCTCAAGGGGCAGGACAAGATCCGGGCCGCGAAGGACGGATACGACGGGAAGTGGTCGTGGGAACTTCGGGCTTGATCGGGGTCCAAGCCGCGAGCCGAACTTTGGGGCGCTCGCTCTATCGCTCCTCGTATCCCAAAGTTGGCTATCTAAGCCAAAAAGAGACCCAAACTCGGTATTCCCAAAGATCGAACTTTGGGATTCCGGAAGTACGGGGAAGCTCCCAAACTTCGGTCTCGTCACGACCTCCGTCGGGGCGCGCGAGACGCACACGCGCAAACCGACCTCACACCCCCGCACGTGCGTCCACGTGAGCACGCGCGAGAAGGGAGAACGATGGACACCACCGGAATGAGCGCGACCGACGTCGTCAAGCTTGTCGATCAGGGCCGCTTGACGCCGGAAGCCGCCGGCCAGCTCCTCTTCGAGCGGGCAGAGCGGCGACTACAGAAACGCGAGCGGCGCGAGAAGGCCGCCGCGAACACGGGCGAGTCGGAGCAGTCATTGAACGAGTCCCGGTTTCCCTAACCGGTGTACGGGGTCGAAGCCTCCTAGCCATGCGGTGTGCGCACCAGTGCGCACCAGTCTGAGAGCGGCCGTGAGGTGCCGCTGCGACGTGCTCGGCCCTCCTCGGACGTGCGAGCGCTTTGTGACGACGACTCGTCTAGCAGAACACGTCGAGTTCAAGGAACAGGTTCGAGCAGAGATCATCGACGCGAGTCTCGACGTCGTCCACGCGCGACTCGAACTCGGACGTAGCATTGAAGAGCTCCGCCTCCAGCTCGTCGACCCGCGCGCTCACGTCATCGACGCTCTCGGCCGCGATGTCACCGGAGCCGGCGGCGAGGTCGTCGAGTCGGGACTCCAGGTCGTCCACCCGTGAGCTGAGGTCGTCGATCCCAAACGTGTTGCCTACGGCGCTCTCCAACTCGTCGAGGCGGGCTTCCACGTCGTTCCGCTGGCTCTCCGTCGTGAGGCCGAGAGGCGAGGCGATTGCGTCGCGTGCAGATGGGCTCACCGCCATTGCTGCGATGCCGGCGAGGAGCACGACGTTGACGAGGACGAGAGCCCCGATCGCCGCGCGTAGGTTCGTGTGCGACAACTGAAAACCCCCCTTTCTCTGGGAGAACGATGGTCGCACCTGCGACGGCGCGCGAGAAGGGACCCGCTCTAACGAAACTGCTTCGTTGCCGGCGGGACGCTCGCAGGCGATCTACTGCCGCAACTGGCTCGAGCCGCTGTCGAGCTGCTCGCGGGCTGCCTGCTCAGTCGCGTCGCGCTCGAAGGTGAGCGGGCCGCTTTCGCCGGCCGTGCGAGCTCCGGGAAAGCCTGCTGGCCGTTCCGCTCGACGACCTCGGCGGAGCGGGCGAGCTGCCCATCCTCGAACTCGAGGATGTCGGGCGTGTGCTGATCTTCCATCGCTCCTCCCCCCTACGCGAGCTCCGGATGCTCTCCGAGGAACTCGTCCCACCCCCGATCCGACTCCCGAATCGCGCCGCCTTCCTCCATGCGACCGAGCGCCTCGTCGAGCGTCTCGTCGGGAATGAAGCGCGCCGCAAGGTCGAGAACGCCCATATGCGCCAGTTCGAAACATGCCCCCATCTGCGGGTTACCGCACTCGCTCGCCCATCGCGCGTGGGCTGCGAGGACGCCGAGGGCACTCAGGGCAAAGTCGACCGCCTCGACGTCGCTGAATCCGTCCAGTAGGTCAATCACGCCGCGTGACGCGCACGCACGCTCCACGACCTCACTCCTGGTGGACATCACCTGCGCCACCAGCTCGTGATGGTGGCGC
>JACCWU010000110.1 GCA_013697465.1 Actinomycetota bacterium
GCGCCGCTCCAGCTGACAGAGGTGCTCCTGCCGGCGCTCAGGAAGGCGCGTGGTCAGGTCGTTTTCGTCAACTCGAGCGCGGCGAACAGGCCGTCTGTGGCCAACGCGATGTACGCGGCGACGAAGCGGGACTTACGCGCCGTCGCCGACAGCCTCCGCGACGAGGTGAACCCGGACGGCGTGCGGGTGCTGAGCGTGTATGCCGGCAGGACAGCGACTCCCATGCAGGAGGCCGTCCACGAGCACGAGCACAGGACGTACACGCCTCAGCTGCTCATGCGTCCCGAGGACGTGACACATGTCGTGCTGGCCGCCCTCACGCTCCCGCCGAGCGCCGAGATCACCGACGTGAGCCTGCGTCCGATGGCGAAGTTGCCGAGCGCATGAGGATTCTCGTTACCGGCCATCACGGGTACATCGGCTCTGCGCTCGCTGTGGCGCTCCGGGACGCCGGTCACGACGTCGTGGGCCTCGACGTCTTCTACTACCGCGGCTGCGACTTCGGGGGCGGCACGGAGCTTGCGCCGCCGCTTCCGCTCGACGTGCGGGACGTTCGCCCGGCGGACCTCGACGGCTTCGATGCAGTCGTCCATCTCGCGGCCCTCTCGAACGATCCCCTCGGCGACCTCAACCCGCGTTGGACCCGTCTGATCAACTTCGAAGGCACCGCGTTGGTCGCGCGCGCGGCGAAGGAAGCCGGCGTGGAGCGGTTCGTCTTCGCTTCCGCGTGCGCGATGTACGGGTCGGCGAACGGCGACGAGCTGCTCGACGAGCACGCTCCGCTGCGCCCGCTCACGCACTACGCCGAGTCGAAGGTCGCCGCCGAGCAGGCGCTACGGAGCCTCGCGGACGAGTCGTTTTCGCCCGTCGCGATGCGCTGCGCCACGGCGTACGGCGTCTCGCCGCGTCTCCGTCTCGACATCGTGCTCAACAACCTCGTCGCCTGGGCGCACACGACCGGAGCGATCCGCCTGCAGAGCGACGGCAGGTCTTGGCGTCCCCTCGTCCACATCCGTGACATCGCTCGAGCCGCGCTGGCGATGCTAGAAGCGCCCGCCGACACCGTTCGCGGTGAGTCCTTCAACGTTGGCTCGGACGACCAGAACTACCGTATCCGCGACCTGGCGGAGATCGTCCACGAGTGCCTTCCGGAGTGCGAGGTGACCTGCGCCGAGAGCGCCTCGTCCGACCCTCGGAGCTACCGCGTGGACTTCTCGAAGTTCGCTTCGACCTTTCCCGACTGCCACTTCGAGTGGAGCGCGGAGCGCGGCGCCGCGGAGCTCGCGGACGCCTACCAGGCGTTCGGTCTCGTGCGCGAGGACCTCGAGGGTGACCGCTACATCCGGCTCAACCGGCTGAAGGGTCTGCTCTCGGAGTCGGCGCTCGACGACGACCTGCGCTGGAGCCAAAAGCCGAGCCTCCTGTAGCGCGAGCGGATTCCGGTCTCGCAAACCAGCGAGCGACTTGGAGTGTCTTCACGATTCGCCTATAGGGTGCGCGCGTCCTGACCACGATTCCGGAGGTCGTCGGATGACTCGAACGCGAGCGCCCGCCCGCGCTCTCGCCGCCGCATCGCTCCTTCTCCTCGGGCTCGCCGTCCTCTCCGGCGCAGCGACGATCGCCACAACCGAACGAGGGCTGCCCCCGCGTTCGTCGGAGCTCACGCTCTCGCGGTCGGCCTTCCCGAACGTCGCGTCGCGAGCCTCCGCGACGTGGTGCGGCACGCCGTCCGAAGTCGACGCCCGGCCGAATGCCGTAGCCGGTCACCCAGTGCACTGGGTGTACGCGATTCCCTCCGACGGCCAGGACCGGCTTGCGAGCTTCGGCAGCGTGATGCAGACCGACGCGGAGCTCATCGACGCCTGGTGGCGGAGCCAGGACGCAACGAGGGCACCGAGGGGCGATCTGGCGCGCTTCTCGTGCGGGCTCCAGCTCGACATCTCCTCGGTCCGGCTTCCGCAGTCAGGCGCACAGCTCGCCTCCGCGGAGACCCCGTTCGACCTGATCGTGAGCGCGCTTGTCCCGCGGGGGTTCGGCTCGCCGGTGACGAAGCACGTCGTCTACTACGACGGCCCCGTCGGCGACACGGACATCTGCGGCGTGGGCGCGGGGAGCCCCAACGGGCTCGGGATCGCGACCGTGAATCTCCAGTCGTGTGCCGGGATCGCGACGTCGTTCGTCGCTGCCCACGAGCTGCTGCACGCGATGGGGGCGGTCCCGAACGGCGCGCCGCACAACTGTCCCCCGCCGGACGACGGGCACACGTGCGACACGCCGAGCGACGTGATGTATCCGAGCGCCGACGAGACTCCGCTCTCGGCGCTGACGCTCGATCCGGGGCGCGACGATTACTACGGCCACTCCGGCGGTTGGACGGACATACAGGACTCCCGCTGGCTCGTCCAGCTCGACCGCCAGGCGCAGCTCGCCCTGACGATCGCGGGCCCGGGGAGGGTGGTCGCCGACATCCCGGGGCTCGACTGCTCCCAGAGCTGCTCGACCACGTGGAACAACGGCACGCCGCTCGTGCTCACTCCTGCACCGAACCCCGGCGCCAAGCTCGTTCGCTGGAGCGGTGGGTGCGCCGGAAGGTCGCAATGCGCTCTCACGGTCGCTCAGGGCTCAGCGGCGAACGCGCTCTTCGCCCCGGTGACCTACCGGCTGAGCGTGCGTATCTCCGGACGGGGAGCCGTCCGCAGCGCGGGCAGCGCGATCGCCTGCCCGGGCCGGTGCACCGCGGCCGTCGTGTCGCACGCGGCGTTCCGGCTGACCGCAACGCCCGGGAAGGGCTGGAGGCTCAAGTCCTGGACCGGGGCTTGCCGAGGAAAAGGGCGCGTCTGCACGCTCCCGATGACCGCGAACACGAGCGCGCGCGCCGTTTTCGTCCGCGTCTGAGCACGGCTGCTGCGGCACCGACGTCGCGGGGGCATCAGGTAGCGTCCGAGGAGATGGACCCCACCCACGACGTGGTCGTGATCGGTGCCGGCTGCGCTGGAATGCGGGCGGCGATCGAGGCCTCCGACAGCGGTGCCGACGTGGCCATGGTCTCGAAGATCCACCCCGTTCGCAGCCACTCCGGGGCGGCGGAGGGAGGCATCAACGCAGCGCTCGGTAACGCCTCCGAGGACGATCCCGTCAAGCACGCATACGACACCGTGAAGGGGTCGGACTACCTTGGCGACCAGGACGCGATCGAGATTCTCTGCAACGAGGCGCCCGGCGACGTGTACGAGCTCGAGCACTGGGGGGCGGTCTTCTCGCGCACGCCCGACGGCCGCATCGCTCAGCGTCCGTTCGGGGCCGCGGGCGAGCCCCGCACCGCGTACGCCGCCGACATCACGGGTCATGTCCTGATCCACGTCCTCTACGAGCAGGTGATGAAGCGGGACATCCTCACCTACGAGGAGTACTTTGCCTGGAAGCTCGTGATCGAGGACGGGCGCTGCCAGGGCGTGATCGCATGGGATCTCCTGAACGGCGGCCTCAAGTCGATTGGCGCGAAGACGGTGATCCTGGCAACGGGCGGCGCGGGCCGGCTCTACACCGGGACGACGAATGCGTATGCGTGCACCGGCGACGGAATGGCCCTCGCGCTCCGAGTGGGAGTTCCGCTCAAGGACATGGAGATGATGCAGTTCCACCCGACGACGCTCTCTCCCACCGGGGTGCTCATCACCGAGGGTTGCCGCGGCGAGGGCGCCTACCTGCTGAACAAGGACGGCGAGCGCTTCCTCGTCCGGTACGCGCCGAACGCGATGGAGCTCGCGTCGCGCGACGTCATCTCTCGCGCGGAGCAGACGGAGATCGACGAGGGGCGCGGCCTGGACGGAAACGTCCTCCTCGACCTCCGGCACCTCGGAGCCGAGAGGATCCTCGAGCGCCTCCACGGAACGCGCGAGCTGTCGATGACGTTCGCCGGCGTCGACCCTATCTACGAGCCGATTCCAGTGCGTCCGGGCGCGCACTACCACATGGGCGGCGTGGACACGGACGTCTGGGGCCAGACGGGGCTCGAGGGCCTCTACGCCGCCGGCGAGGTGGCGTGCGTCTCCGTTCACGGTGCCAACCGCTTGGGTGGTAACGCGCTCATGGAGACGATCACATACGGGAAGCGCGCCGGTCGCCATGCCGCCGAGTGGGCGCTCGCGAACACGACGATCGACGTGCCCGCCTCCGTCGAGGCCGATGCCGAGCGCGAGCTCAAGGTGCTCCTCGACCGAAGCGACGGCGAGCGGCCCTGGAGGATCCGCGACGAGCTCGCGCGCACGATGCACGAGAACTTCGGCGTCTTCCGGCGGGAGGACCAGATGCTGGAGCAGGGGGACGTCGTCCGCGGCCTGCGCGAGCGCTACGAGCGGGTCGTCGTGGAGGACAAGGGTGACGTCTTCAACACGGACCTCACGCAGGCGCTCGAGCTCGGCTTCCTCCTCGAGCTCGCGGAATGCATGGTCGTCTGCGGGCTTGCGCGGAAGGAAAGCCGAGGGGCGCACGCACGCCCGTACGATTATCCGGAGCGCGACGACGAGAGCTTCCTCCGGCACACGCTCGTGTCGTGGGAGGACGGTGCCCCGACGCTCGACTGGAGGCCGGTGACGATGACGAAGTGGCAGCCCGAGGAGCGCAAGTACTAGCGCTCGGCGCCTACGGCGCCGAGCGCTAAGAGAGGAAGAGAGGAAGAGAGGAAGACGTGCAGGTAGCCCTGAAGATATGGCGGTTCGACGCGGTCGCGGGGGAGCGCAAGCTCGTCGACTACGAGATCGACGCACCCGAGTGGGTGACGCTGCTCGACGTCCTCGACCTCATCAAGGACCAGGTCGACGGGACCCTGGCGTATCGCAAGAGCTGCCGGATGATGATCTGCGGCTCGTGCGGGATGCGCATGGACGGCGCCGCCGTCCTCGCCTGCAAGATACGGATGTACGACATCGCCCAGTCCGGGCACATCCCGGTGATCTCCGCGATGGGGAACATGCCGATCGTCAAGGACCTCGTCACGGACATGCAGCCCTTCTGGGGAAAGATCCGCGCGATGTCTCCGTGGCTGCAGCCCGGCTACCAGGACCCGGGCGAGAAGGAGTTCGTCGTATCCGAGGAGCAGATGGACACGATTCACAAGGAGTCGCTCTGCATCATGTGTGGTTGCTGCGTCTCCGAGTGCAACTCGATGGAGTCCGATCCGGAGTTCCTCGGCCCTGCGGCGCTCGCGAAGGGCATGCGCTTCGTCGGCGACGTGCGCGACCACGCGACGGTCGAGCGGCTCCAGGAGTACTCGGGCCAGCACGGGATCTGGGACTGCACCCGCTGCTACTTCTGCCAGGAGCGTTGTCCGAAGGGCGTCGACCCTCGTGACGCGATCGCGAAGCTCGGCGCCGAGGCGATGAAGGAGGGCATCGACTCCGACATGGGAGCGAAGCACGCCAAGTGGTTCGTCACCTCGTCCAAGACGACGGGCTGGCTGCGCGAGACGGAGCTCGTCCCCAAGACGCAGGGCGTCGCCCGCTCGCTCAAGGAGGTGAAGTTCGCGATGGGTCTCCTGAAGCACGGGAAGGTGCCGCCGCCGATCCCGCCCCACGTGGCCAAGGATGTCGACGAGGCCCGTGCGCTCTTCGACCTCGTCTCCCAGCAGGGGCGCGGCGGCGCGGCCGGAATCGTGCAGGGCGAGCACGCGCTCGAGCGACTCGAGTTCGAGCAGGGGGGAAACCCAGATCGGGACCCGTTCGGCGAAGGGTCGTTCCCGGAGCCCTTCCTGCCCGGGCAAGGAGAAGGCGAGGAGGAAGCCGAGTCGTGAGGACCGTCGCGTACTACAAGGGCTGTCTGGCCTCGCTCAGCGCAAAGGAGCTCGACATCTCGACCCAGGCGCTCGCGCCCAAGGTCGGGCTCGAGCTGGTCGAGCTCGAGCGCGTCACGTGTTGCGGCGCGGGCGACATCCACGAGGCGGAGCCCGACTACTACCTCCACCTGAACGCGCGGATCCTCGCGTACGCGGAGGAGACGGGTTCGGACACGTTGATGACGGTCTGCAACGTCTGCACGCTCAATCTCCGGCAGGCGAACTTCCAGCTCAAAGGCGACGCAGCGCTCCTCGAGCGCGTGAACGCCAACCTCGTGTCGGTCGGCGCGCCCGCCTACTCGGGCGGCGTCGACGTCCAGCACTTCCTCTGGCTCGTCTCGGCCGGCGAGGGGTACGAGCTGCTGCGGCAGGCCGCGCACAAGGGTCTCAAGGGGCTCAAGATCGCGCCCTTCTACGGCTGTCAGATCCTGCGTCCCTCGAAGCTCCTCGGGTTCGAGGACCCGGACAAGCCTTCCTCGCTCGAGCGCATCATCGAGGCGTGCGGCGGCGAGGCGATCGACTATCCCGCGAAGATCAAGTGCTGTGGGTTCCCGATCATCCAGGCGCGGGAGGACGTTGCTCTCGGCGAGCTGATCCAGCCGATCGAGCAGGCCTCGGAAGCGGGAGCGGACGCGATCGTGACCCCGTGCCCGCTCTGCCATCTCTCACTCGACGCGTGGCAGTCGAAGCTCCGCGAGCAGACGGGCAGGGACTTCCGCATGCCGATCCTCCATCTCTCGCAACTCATCGGCGTCGCCGCCGGGCTGGACGATTCCGAGCTCAAGTTCAAGCGGCACGTCGTCTCCGTCGCGCCCGTCGTCGAGCACCTGCGCATTTGAGCTACGCCGCGAGCGGCGCAGCTCAAATGCGTTAGAGAACTCGAGATGTCGTTCCTGGTCCTTCTCACCGCCGCTGCGGCAGCAGCGGCGGCAGCGGCGGCCTGGGGGTGGTTCGAGGCCGGGTGGCTGCGACGCCGCGTTCTCGAGGTGGAGCTATCGGGGATCCCGGCAGCTCTCGACGGAGTGCGGATCGCTCATCTGTCGGATCTCCACCTCGGTGTGCCCTCGCGCGGCCAGAGGGCCGTACGCGAGGCCGTCGAATGGGTCGCTCGGCGGGAACCTGACCTCGTCTTCGTCACCGGCGATCTCGTCTCTCGCCGGGCGGGACTTCCGCGACTCCTCGAGCATCTCGCCGAGCTGCCGGCCTCTTTCGTCGTCCTCGGGAACCACGACTTCGCCGCGAGCCGCGATCCCTTCTCCCAGAAGATCGACGAGGAGGACCTGGACGCGATTCCCGGTGTGACCCTGCTTTCGGACGAGGCAGCCGAGGTCGAGCTGCGAGGCAAGCGCGTGCAGGTTGTGGGCGTCGATCCCAGAACCTACGCGACCCGAGATGCCGCGCCGGAGTCGCTCGTGAGGTCGGAGGCGGATCTCCGGATCCTCCTGTGCCACTTCCCGGGCATTGCGAAGCGGCTGCCGCACGACGCGTTCCACCTCGTGCTCGCCGGGCATCTCCACGCGGGGCAGATCGTTCTGCCGCTCCCCGGCAAGAAGGTTCGCCTCGCACACCTGCGCGCGCGGGACGTCCACGGTCTCTACCGCTACGGCGACACCGTGCTGCACGTGTCGCCGGGTCTCGGCACCACCTTCGTGCCGTTCCGGTTCTTCGCCCGGCCGGAGATCACGGAGCTGGTTGTACGATCGGCGTGATGACGTCACGGCTCGCCGGACTCACGGGCGCGACCCTCGAGACGGCGCCATCGGTGTGTCAAACGTGTGTCTGGTGGCAGACGCGTGGCAACCGGGAGCCCGACAAGCGGCGCTGGATGGAGCGCGCCGAGGACGAGTGGGGAGCGTGGGGGACGATCTACCGTGACGACGACGGCCGCGTGCTCGGCTCGATGCAGTATGGCCCGGCGCACCTCTTCCCGCGTGCGGCCGACCTCCCGGCCGGGCCGCCGTCCGAGGACGCCGTCCTCGTCACGTGTGCGTACCTGCTTTCGGACTCGCAGCCCTGGATCGAGCAGTCGCTCTTCCTCGCGGCGATCGGCGAGGCTCGCGACAAGGGGGCGCGCGCGCTCGAGGCCTTTGCGTACCGGTATCGGGAGGGCACGACGCCCGCGGAGCGTTTCCTCGTGCACCGCACCGTCTT
>JACCWU010000262.1 GCA_013697465.1 Actinomycetota bacterium
GCGTAATCGTGTCGGAACGCGCCCCCACAGCTCGGGTCCGCCGATCAGCCGCGACGCCTGATACGCCAGCCGGTACCTCCACCCTTTTCCGCTCGACACCTCCCACAGTCGCTCGAACTCGGGCGACGAGAAGCGGTCGTCGACCTCGAGGAAGCGAAAGATCCGGCGCATCGTCTCGTCGCGGCGGTGCAGTAGATCGCGTTGCTCGACGACGAGGATCTGCTCTTTCGAGAAGTACGGGTGATAGCGCTCGAGCTGGTCGTAGTACAGGCTTCTCGAGACGTACCATGTGCTTGGATCGGCCAGGGCCTCCTCGATCGGGCGCATCTCGTTGTCCATCGCCTGCGAGTGCAGGTAGCTGGACACGGCACGCTCGATGGGGTCGCGCACGCAGTAGATGAGCTTCGCCTCCGGAACAAGGCGATGGATTCGTTCGGGTATACCGGGCACCTGCGGGTAACACGTGTAGTTAGGCGAGGCCTCGCCGCGGACGCGCGTGCTCGACGCGAAGTGCGATCGATACCACGCGAGCTCGGTTTCGGAGGGGTCCGGATAACGCATGAAGAAGCTCAGCTCCTTCGGATGCGACATCGAAATCTCGGGGTGCAGATCGAGGTAGCGGTGAAGGCTCGTGGTGCCGCACTTCTGAGCGCCGATTACGAAGAGGTTCGGAAGCTCGCCACGTTCGTTCCCGACTGCTGGCGTTTTCTCAGCTCCCGCGACTTGACCGGTCCGAGGCTCGGATGTCGCGCCCATCTCACTCATGGTCGCGGTGAGAACGAGAACACCGTTCCAGAGAACCCGAGCCTTCGCCGCGCAAGCAAGGCGAGGACGAGACTCGAGCTCACCGTGCCGGTAGCTGCAGCCGCGGCCGCGCCCTCCACTCCGTACTGCGGGATAAGGCCGACCGCGAGCGTGACATAGACCACGAGACCTGCGAAGACGCCGCGGGCAAGGTCCGCTTCGTGGCCCGTCATCACGAGCGAGAGGCCGCCGAGGCCGAGCGACGCCCTCGCTATCTCACCCGCGATCAGGATCCGGAGAGCATCCTTACCCGAACCGAAGTCATCGCCGAACAATCGCATCGCGAAGTCGGACAGGATCAGTAGCACGACTGCGATCGAAGCCGAGCACAGGAAGAGCACGCGAGCGGATCTCGTCACGGTCGCGGCAAGCCTCGCGATGTCGCCCGACGAGAAGAGCCGTGCGGCCACAGGCATCAACGCGTAGTTCGCGGCGATCGAGACGAAGCCTACGAGTAGCGAGATCCGCAGCGCCACGGCGAAGATTCCCGTGTCGACGGGATCGCTCATTGCACCAAGCAGGATCGTCCCGATCTGTCCCTGTGCGGCGAGAAGGACTCCGAGTAGAAAGAGAACCACCGCGCTCCGCCGCCACGCAACGTGGTCGGAGACGGGGGAGACTCTTCTCGCCTCGGGCGGCACCGTGCGTGCAAGCAGTGCTACCCCGACCGCGAAGGCGACGAGCGCTCCGAGCAGCTGCAGCCCGAGCGCGCGACCCGCCGTGAGTTCGTCTTCTGCCGCGAGCCCGACTGCCAGCACCAGCACGAGGAAGATCAGCGGTGCGACGAGCGTCTCGGGGGCTCGTGCCAAGACAACCCGGCCGAGTCCCTGCATCGAGGACTGCCGCACCATTGTCAACGCATTCGGCAGCACGAGCAAGAGCCCGACGAGATAGGGCCCGAGTAGTTCCTCGTCGAGGAACGCCGCGCCGATGGTCGCTGCCACGCAGACGAGTAGCGCACTCGCTACGAGGACAGCCGTACTCGACCAGCGGAGGACACCTCGCAACGTTGCCCAGCGGCCGTCCGACTTCGCCCTCGCCACCTCCCGGACGATCAGAGGGCTCAAGCCGAGCCCTGCGACCGACGACAGGAACAGAGCCCACGCGAGCGCGAACGCGTACGCGCCGTAGCCGGATGCGCCGAGAAACCTGGACAGGACGAGCACGATGAGAAAGCCGAGCCCGGTAGTCGTCAGATTCATGGCGATCGTTCCCGCAGTGCCGACTGTGAGCTCGCGCCTCGTCCCCCCACCTACCGCGCGTCCGATGCGGTCGGCGATGATCACCTCGAGAGAAGGTCTCGGTAGACCGCCTCGATACGATCCGCGATCGATTGCCAGCCGAAGCGCTGGATCGCGTAGGCTCGGAGAGCTTCGGAGTCGAAGCGGTTCCGATTTTTCAGCACTCCGTCGATTGCTTCTGCGAGCGCGCCTGGGTTCTCCGGGGAAACGAGCACGCCGACGTCGTCCCGTACGATGTCCTGCGGGCCGCCCGAGGCTGTCGCGACAACCGGCGTTCCGCACGCCAAAGCTTCGACGAGAACAGCACCGAAGCTCTCGGCTCGGCTCGGCAGGACAACGACGGCGCTCTCGGCCATGAGCGTCGCAACTTCAGCGTGCGACTTGTGCCCGGCGAAGTGGACGCGGTCGCCGAGGTCCAGGGCAAGCGCCAACCGGCGGAGCTCTTCTTCTTTGAGCCGCGTGCTTCGATACGCCGCGCCGCCCACGAGCACGAGCCGGGCCGTGCCTCGGTGCCCGTTCAGCAGCGTCATCGCCCTGAGTAGGACGTCGACCCCTTTTATGTAGTTGATCCACCCGACGTAAAGGATTTGATCGGAGCGCCGTTCCTCGCTCAGGCCGAGCCGGAACAGTTCCGGATCAACACCGACCGGAACGACCTGCACTCGATCGCCGGCAACGCCGAAGGCAGCCATCGTCTCGCGCGCGGCACCGGAGACCGGCAGTAGGGCCGCGGCAGCGCGCGCAGCGTCGAGCGCCTGCCGACGGACGCGTGGCGAGACGAACCATTCGTCGGTCCACGGCGCGTGCTCGCTGACGACGAACGGAACTCCGTAGCGCCGGGCAAGCCGGTGGGCAATGACGCCCTCAGGATAGATCATGTGCGCGTGGACGAGCTCGAAGGGAAACGAAAGACGGAGCCGCGCGATGGTCCTCCGCATGCCGACCTCTTGGGCCAGTGCTTCGAAGGGGTAGAGCGACATGCCGATACCGGCGACGAATCGTGGCCGCTCGATCTCGATCCCGGACCGAATCTCTCGTCGAGGCATGCTCCGGAAGCGCGTGAACTCACGTAAGGGCCCGACACTCGGTACCCGCGGAAACCACGGCGTCGGCGAGATTACGTGGACGTCGCAGCGCTCGGCAAGAAGCTGGGTCGGCCGCTCGACCCAAAGGCCGAGCGCGGGAAACAGGTCGCTCGGATACGAGCGCGAGAGCACGAGCACACGCGGTCGAGACTTCAGAGATCGACTCCCGCGTCGACACGCACGATCTCCTCGAAGATCGAAGCGAAGGTCTCCTTCGTGAACGGCCGGAACTGCTCGGATGTGAAGTACTCGCGGCCAGCGTCCCGGTATGCCTGGATCTCTGCCGGAGAGAGAGCGTGCAGGAACTCTCGGAGCTCGTCGTAACCCGAGAAGCGGCGCATGTCGACGAAGCACTCCGGCCACACCGAGTGCTCGATGTCGGGCGCACCGAGATAGACCGGAACCGTCCCTGCTCGAAGACAGTCGAAGATCTTCTCGGTGATCCAGCCTTTGAGCACCATGTTCTCGAAGCAGATCGCGAACGTGTAGCGCCCAAGCGTGTCGACCTTCGAGACCACCGCCCCGCGGTAGACCCGTTGTGCGGAAGACCAGAGTGGGTCCTTTGTCCGACGGTAACCACGAGATCGGAGGCGCCGCATCGCGCGACGAACCACGGCCGGCATCCGGGTCCGCCCCCCCATACGGTACGGCGGACCGTCCCAGCCGACACCGTAGAGATCGATCTCCCCGTAACGCGCGAAGTACTCCACCGCGCGAAGCCGCTCGGTGTAGAGCTCCTCGTTCGAGAGGCGCGGCAGCTTGTTCGCATTGATGATCGTCAAGAACTCGCGGTCCGCCCGTTGCCAACTCTGCTCGTCTACCTCGTCGAATGCCTGAGGCAGCCGGAACGAGCGGAGCTCGACGGGCCCGGTGAGGAAGGGGCGAAGAGCATCGTAGGCACTGAAGGAATACATCCTCCGAAAATGGCGACTTGCGTAACCGAGGTCGGCATAGAGCTGAGGCTCGACGATCGGGCATTCGAAGGCGAAGAAGGCGCTCAGGACGACGTCCGGTCGGTCGGCAACACGTCGGAAGCGCACGCGCTGCCCGAGCGAGACGAAGATGTTCAGATCCGCAGCCACGCGTTCGAGCATGTCCGCGGTATGAACGACGACATCCAGGTCGTTGAGTCGACGGCGCAGGTGGACCCACGGGGCGAGGATGTCGTCACTCGTTCGTTGGTTCGTTCGGACGTCGAAGAGCCGGTCGTGCTCGAAGTGCGCAGAGAAAGGATCGATGAACAGTGCAACGCTCGCGGCCATGGGGCTATGTTCCGCCCGAACGCCGTGCGAGAAGCTTTGCCGGCGGTGACGCCCATGGCGCCCGGACGAGAACCGAGAGTCCCGCCCAGAGAACGATCAAGCGCATGCGACGGACGCGCTTCGATGCAAGGACGCGACGTGGGTCGACGCGACGGAGCGTGCGACGGGCATCCTGCCGGCGCCTGAGCACGTACTGATTCGCCGCTACCCTGAGCAGGTCTGCGGCACGATGCGCTTGGTACGCGGCGAGCGCATCCGGCTCGGCCAGTTGCCGGCCTCCATCTGCGAGGTGACGATCGACTACGTCGAACCAGAGCTCGGGTGTAGTGCGCTGACGCGCGTATCGCGCCGACGAGTTGTCATGGCCCGCTCGATACCAGACAAGGTAATCGGGAAGCACGGCCATCGGATAAGCACTCGCGATGCGAAGCCACATGTCGAGGTCCGCCCGCAGATCGAAGCTCGGGTCGTACGGTCCGACGCGCTCGTAGACCTGCCTGCGGACAAGACTCGTCTCTCCGCGGATGAAGACATTCTGATGACGGAGGATGCCGTTCAGCACCGTTGGGTGATCGAGCACGGGTGTTGCACGGATGTCGGGAGGAAGCTCGACCCGGCCGAACTCGCGTCCGTCCTCGTCGATGAACCTGTCGAGACAGAAGACCGCACCGACTTCGCGATGGTTCCGCAGGTAGTCGGTCTCCCGGGAGAGGAGGTCTGGGTGATAGACGTCATCTGCGTGGAAGAACGCGATCAGCTCCCCGCGAGCGAGGGCTATCCCGTCGTTGAGATTGGCGAAGATCCCTTTGTTCAGGTTCTGCCGATGGACCCGGAGGCGGTGATCCCGAGCCTCGTATTCGCTCAGGATCTCAGGGGTGCCGTCGGTCGACGCGTCGTCCATCACGATCACCTCGAACTCGCTGAAGCGCTGCGCGAGGATCGAGTCGAGGCTTTCGCGTACGAAGCGCTCGGCGTTGTACACCGGAACGACGACCGAAACGGCAAGCGGCACGTCTCCAGCTGGTCTTCTCACAGGAGTGGCCCCATCGGGACCTAGGCGATCGCTTCAGCCGAACGCTCGAGCGAACGCTCGGCGATCCATTCGTAGAGCCTTTCGATCCCGTCGCGCAGCGATACGGATGGCGTCCAGCCGAGCACGTCATTCGCCTTGCCGTAGTCCGCACACCGGCCGCGATCACCTTCTGGAGCTGTTCGGTCGTACTCGATGGCAATATCCTTGCCCGAGATCTCCACGATCAGCTCGGCCACGTCTCGAATAGAGGTGCACACGCTGGGGCCGATCTGGATGATGCCCTGACCGAGACCGCGCTCCATCGTGGCAATGAGGGCATCGACCGCATCGTCGACGTGTACGAAGGCCCGACCCTGCGCCCCGGTGCCGAGGACGACGTAGGGTTCGTCCGGATAATTGATGGCCTTTCGGATGAGTGCGGGGATGACCTGCGCGGTGCGCAGCCCGAAGTCCGTCGGTGTGCCGTACACGTTGTGGAGCACGAGGGTCGAAGTTCGCATCCCGGACTCCTGCTCGAGGAGCTCGGTCTCGTATTGCCCCATGAGCTTGCTCCAGCCGTAGCTCGACTCGGGCGCGGCAGGATAGAGGTCTTCCTCTCGCAGCGGCCGAGCGTCGACCCCTGACTGGAGATGTGCTGGAAAGCTGCAGGCGGTCCCAACGTAGACGAAGCCCCGAACGGGCTGAGACCGGACGGACGCGATCACGTTGGAGTTGATCAGCAGGTTCTGGCGAAAGATCTCGCCCTGGTGCTGGAAGACATACTCGATCCCGCCGACGACGTCCGCGAGGTGGAATACGAGGTCCACCTCAGGAAGCAGCGAGTCGATAGCGCCTGGAATTGAGAGATCGAACCGATGGAAGTCACGCTCGAGATCGATGCATGGCACGCCGTCGTCCCCCTCGAGATACTCGAGCCGGCCGCGCGACAAGTCGTCCGCAACGACAACTCTGTCGCCCAGCCCCACGAGACGCTTCACGAGGTTTGAGCCGATCATTCCGGCGCCGCCGGTGACCAGCACGGTCTGTCTCTGAGTGTCCGCGCGCCTCACGAAGGCTCATTATCGGAGAGAGCCACGGACATCGCAGGCCAGGAACCCGGCCACCAACCTAGCCGGACGGATAGAGTCCCCGACGGCCGCTCGCGCGTACGATGAGTCGAGTGAAGTCTTCCACACTGGCCACCCTCGCACCTGGAGTTCCGTCCGATTACTACCAGGCGATCGCAGACGCGGAGGGGCATCACTGGTGGCATCGTGGGATGCTCGCCATCTCCGACGCGCTGCTCGGGCCACGGCTAAACGCAGGGGGCCGAGTCCTGGACGCCGGCTGCGGCACCGGCGGGTTTCTCAGGTTCCTGACCGAGAACGGGGAGTTCGCCTCGGTCGCCGGTGTGGACATCGCATCGACCGCGATCGAGCTCGCGAGCCGGCGTCTCCCCGAGGCCGACCTCCGTGTCGCTCCACTGAACGACCTTCCGTTCGAAGCGCAGAGCTTCGAGCTCGTCGTCGCCAACGATGTCCTCCAGCACGTTCCCGAGGGGGAGTTGCCCGAGAGCCTGCGCGAGCTGCATCGCGTCCTCGTGCCCGGAGGAACGCTGTTCGTGCGGACGAACGGTTCGCGACGGCATCGCCGCGAACGCGACGACTGGCGCGCGTACGACTTCGAGTCGCTGTCGACCGCCCTCGCAAGTGCGGGGTTCGCATGCGAGCGACTCACGTACGCGAATGTCGTCCTCTCGCTCGTTGCCGCTGCTCTCGGGCGCAGCCCGGTGGCTCCGAGCGCCGAAGGCCATGGAATCCCCGTTGGTGCCGGCTCCCCTTGGAAGGCGAGGCTCGGCCTTCGGTTGCTCCGAGCCGAGGCATGCTGGCTCTCGCGTCCCGGACGAAGCCTTCCGTACGGTCATACGCTCTTCGCGGTGGCTGTGCGCCCATGAAAGCGATCGCGTCGATCTCGGCGGCTGTCGCGCTCGCTGCGGTCGCAGCCGCATGCGGTGACGGCGGCGCGAGCGCAGGCACGACAGCGGTAGCTCTTCCCACTGAGCAGTACTCACTCGCCGCGACATCTCGCTGCCTCCGTACCAAGGACGCCACGATCGGGCCGCTGCGCCCGCGCGATGCCCGCCTGCGGGCGATGCGAGACCTGGCACAACGAACGTCCCGCGAGGTTCGTCTTCAGGGCGACATCGTCGGGATCGCCTTCCAGCGCGACGAGGCCGCAGCAAGTCTCCTGATCGAGTTGCTCCGTATTCCGAGTGACCCGTATCGCCTCGTTCAGGCGGGCAACGTCGTCGTCATGTCGCGTCGGGCGGACCGCGCCGCGCATTCAGTCGTCGTCAACTGTCTCCGGCCGTAGCGTCTAGGGCAACGAGTACGTCACCTCGAGCTGCGGCTCGGGCAGAGTCGCGTGCTCGAGGGCGGCGATCCAGAGGCCGTTCTCGCCGCTCGGCTGGCCGCCGCTCACGTGCAGGCGAAGGCCGCTGTAGCCGGTCGTCGAGATCGAGCCGACGTTCTGCAGGGCGAGCTCGTTCTGGGCGTTGAGGATGAAAGAGAGGATGGGCGTGCCGGCATGGGCCGTGGAGGCAGCGGTGCCCGAGTAGTCCGCGGCGTCGATCGGCCAACTCGCTCCCGGGTACCACTCGGCGACGAGATTGCGCGCGTCCGCACTCGTGATGCTGGTCACGGCGACGCGGAGCTTGGCCGAGAGAATGGTCGCGCCGTCGGGGATCGCCGAGGTGTCGAAGCGGAGCAGGCCATTGCGGATCTCGTAGCCGCCGAAGGCCGGGCCGGAGCGCCGCATCCCGAAGGTCGTCGAGTTCGCCGTCACGACGGGCGAGGTCGTGGGCGGGTACGAGTTGCCGGCGCCGCCCATGTTGTTCGACTTGACGTCGCCGTCGTCGCCGCCGGCGAGGACGGAGAAGGTGAGCGTCGACGAGGAGGGCGCGGCCGAGACGACCGCGGTGGCCGCCGAGACTGCGCTCGCGGAGCCGGCGGCGTTGGAGGCGGTCACGGCAACGCGCAGCGTGGAGCCGACGTCGGAAGAGGTGAGCGTGAAGGAGCTCGAAGTCGCGCCGGCGACGTCAACGCAGGCCGCGCCGGACGCGTTGCAGCGGCGCCACTGGTACGTGTAGGAGAGCGGCTGCGAGCCGCTCCAGCTGCCCTGGCCGGCCGTCAGGGTCTGACCCTGCTGCGCCTGGCCGGTGATCGTGGGCGGCGAGCTGTTGGCGGGAGGCGTGGGTGCCGACTGCACAACCCCCGTTGCCGCTGACTGGGCCGAGGAGGAGCCCTGGGAGTTCGACGCGGTCACGCGCACGCGTACCGTCGAGCCGACATCGAAACTCGTGAGCGTGTACGAGCTCGCCGTGGCCCCCGAACGGTCGACACATGCCCCGCCTGCAGCATCGCAGCGGCTCCACTGGTACGCGTAGGAAATCGGCTGGCCGCCCGTCCAGCTCCCCGGCGAGGCAACCAAGGTCTGACCTTCCGTCGCGGTTCCGGTAATCGTCGGCGGCGAGGTATTCGCGGGAGCGGTCGGCGCCGCGGCCACGACCTGGGTCGGCGCGGAGCTCGCGCTGGCCGAGCCTGCGGAGTTCGTCGCCGTGACCTGGACTCTCATCGTGGAGCCGGCGTCCGCGGCCGCCAACGTGTAGGTGGAAGCGGTCGCGCCGACGACGTCTGCGCACCCCGAGCCCGAACTGTTGCAGGCGCGCCACTGGTATGCGTAGGAGAGCGGCTGCGTTCCCGTCCACGTCCCGTCCTGGGCCGTCAGCACCTGCCCGTCTTGGGCGAGGCCCGAGATCGTCGGCGGCGAGGTGTTCGCCGGCGGGGTGCCGGCGGCGGCCACCACCGCGGTTGTCGCCGAGCTTGCCGTTTCGCTCCCGGCGACGTTCGACCCCGTGACCAGCACGCGGATCGTCGCTCCGGCGTCCGCTCCCGTGAGCGCATAGGTCTTCCCAACCGAACCGGAGACGTTCACGCAGGAGGAGCCGGCGGCGTTGCAGCGCTGCCACTGGTAGGCGAATGTCGGCCCGGTCCCGCTCCACCCGCCGAGCGTTGCCGTAAGAGTGCGGCCTTCGGTCGTCTGCCCAGAGATGCCCGGCAGCGTGATGTTCGCCGGGGCGACCGGCGTCCCCACGAAGCGGATCCGGTCGTTCTGCTCGTCCGCGATGAGGATGTCGCCGGAAGCGGTCAACCCGACCGCCTTGGGATAGGCGACCTCCGCAGCCGTCGCAGGCCCGCCGTCGCCCGAGAACCCCGCGACGCCGGTCCCGGCGAGCGTCGTGATCGTCCCACCTGCGTCGACCTTCCGCACTCGGAGGTTGCTTGCATCCGCGATGACGAAGCCACCGCCCGAGAGTGCGACGACGTTGTGTGGATTGAAAAGGCTCGCGCTCGTGGCAGGACCGCCGTCGCCCGAATAGCCGGCGTTCCCGTTGCCGGCTACGGTCGTGATAGTTCCGCTCGCCGAGACCTTTCGGATCCGCTGGTTCCCGACGTCCACGATCAGGAACCCGCCGTCCGGAGTCGGCGCAACGCCGAAGGGAATGGAGAGCCGTGCCGCAGTGGCAGGCCCTCCGTCGCCCGAGAAGCCCTGGACGCCCGTTCCTGCGACGGTCGTGATGATTCCAGTCGGCGAGACGCGGCGGACGCGGTGGTTGTTGGAGTCGGGAATGAGGAATCCGCCGTCCGAGAGCGCCACGACGCCGCGGGGGTTGTTGATCTCGGCGGCTGTCGCAGCCTCGCCGTCACCCGAATAGCCTGGGGCGCCCGTCCCGGCAACGGTTGTGATGCTCCCGCTCGCGGAGACCTTTCGTATCGTGGCGTTCAGCGTGTCGGCGAGCAGGTATCCGCCGTCCGAAGTCGGAGCGGCGGTGTGGACGAAGTTCAGGTCGGCCTGGATCGCCGGCCCGCCGTCTCCCGAATACCCTGCCGCACCGGTCCCCGCGATCTTCGTGACGACGCCGTCCGGCGCAACCTTCCTGAC
>JACCWU010000278.1 GCA_013697465.1 Actinomycetota bacterium
GCGCGAGCTCGCTGGCGAAGGGCGCCCTAGCCAAGCTGCCCGAGCCGACGATAGGTCTCGCAGACCGCCTCGACCCCTCGGGCCAGGTACTCGGCGGGGAACTTCTCGTTCGGCGAGTGCGCGCCCGAGTCGTTCGTCGCGATGCCCGTCGAGATGGTCGGGATGCCACGCGCGGCGAGGCTCGCGACGACCGGCACGGATCCACCGACGCGGACGAGAAGCGAAGGCCTGCCGAAGACCTGCTCGAACGCCCCGCGCGCGAGCCCGAGGGCCGGAGCGTCGGGCGAGACGAGTCCCGGCTCGGCCGCCGACTGGAGCTTCACGTCGACATCGGAGCCCTCCGGCGCAGCATCCCGCACCAGCCGCTCGAAGGCAGCGCTCACGTCGGCGACGTTCTGGCCCGGCGCGATCCTGATCGACACGTTGGCCCTCGCCTCGACCGGCAGAACCGTCTTCACGAGGTCCGGCGAGCCGCCGGCGATCCCATGGACGTCCACGGACGGCTCGGCCCAGGTGCGCACGTAGTAGTCGTCGAACGCGCCGGCGTCGGAGGGTCGCGCGCCGACCCCCGCCAGGAGGCTGGCTCCTTCGGCGAGCGCACTCCAACCCTCGATCTCCTCCGGGGTTGGGGGAGTGATCCCGACCCGCAGCGGCTCGGGGACGCGCCCGTTCTCGGCGACGACGGCGGAGAGCGCCTGCATGAGGGCATGCAACGCATTCAAGGCCACGCCACCGAAGAGTCCCGAGTGCAGATCGCGGTCGCCTGTACGAACGGTGAGGTGGAAGTAGCAGAGCCCGCGCAGCGCGGTGTTGAACGTCGGAACCCCCGGCTCCTCCGTGCTGCCGTCGAACACGATCGCCGCGTCCGCCCGGCCCTCGTCCGCCGCGACCCACTCGACGATCGACTGCCCGCCGACCTCCTCCTCCGAGTCGAGCGCGAAGCGCACGTTCACGGGGAGTTCGCCCACCGCAGCGAGCTCGCGCGCGGCTTCGACGAGCATGAGCAGCTGAGCCTTGTCGTCCGCGACCCCTCGCGCGTAGAGCCAGCCGTCGCGCTCCGTCAGCTCGAACGGCGGCGACTCCCAGAGCTCGAGTGGGTCCGGGGGCTGCACGTCGAAGTGCGCGTAGGTGAGGACGGTCGGCGCCGAGTCGGCGTCCTTCGATGCGCGCACCTCGCCGATGACGAGCGGCCGGCCGCCGTTCCAAGGCACCACATCCGCCTCGCCGCCAGCGGCTCTGATGCGCTCCGCGACCCAGGCCGCGGCCGCTTCGACGTCCGCGGCGTGGGCCGGGTCGGCGCTCACTGACGGGATGGCGATCAGCTCGGCGAGCTGGTCGCGAAGATCCTCATACGTCGCGCTCACGGGCGGGCAGTCTAGATGCTCGCACTCGTCGAGCCCCGCCGAGACCGAACAGCCCCGGGACCTCAGGCGACGTCGCGGACGCGCTGCGCGTCTGCAAGCGCACGGAGCTTCTTGAGCCCCTGGTGCTCGATCTGGCGGATGCGCTCGCGGGTCACGTTGAACGCCCGACCGACCTCGTCGAGCGTCCGCGGCTGCTGACCGTCGAGCCCGTACCGCAGCTCGAGCACGCGGCGTTCGCGCTCGGACAGCGCGCAGAGGATCGTCTTCAGCGCCTCGCGCTGGAGTGCGGTTTCCGCGAGTTCGTCCGGGAGCGGCGCCGAATCGTCGGCGAGGAAGTGGCCGAACTCCGACTCGTCGTCGTCGCCCACGGGCTTCTCCAGCGAGACCGGGGTCTGCGCACTTCGCCTGATGTGCTCGACCTCGTCGCTCGACATCTCGAGCTCGCGGGAGATCTCTTCGATCGTCGGCTCGCGGCCGCGTTCGGCACGGAGCTTGCGCTCGGCTCGCAAAATGCGGTTGAGCTTCTCGACGACGTGTACGGGCATACGGATCGTCCGGCCCTTGTCGGCGATCGCGCGCGCCACCGCCTGCCGGATCCACCAGGTCGCGTAGGTCGAGAACTTGAAGCCCTTCCGGTAGTCGAACTTCTCGGCCGCTCGGACCAGCCCGATGGTGCCTTCCTGGATCAGGTCGAGGAACGGAAGACCCTGGTTGCGGTACCGCTTCGCGATCGACACGACGAGACGGAGGTTCGCCTCCACCATCGCCTGCTTCGCGCCGTGGTCACCGCGCTCGATCCGCTTCGCGAGCTCGACTTCCTGGGCGGCGGTGAGCAGAGGGACCTTGCCGATGTCCTTCAGGAAGAGCTGGAGCGCGTCGGTGGTGATCTCCGCCGCGGCGGCCTCGGGCTCGCTCTCGGCCTCCTCGACGTGCACCACCTCGATCTGCGCTTCGTCGAGCGCGGCGTAGAACTCGTCGAGCTGACCGGCGTCGAGTCCGAGCTCGTCGAGAGCGAGAGCTACCTCGTCCGCATCGAGACGACCGCTCTGCTGTCCACTCTCGAGCAGACGCTGTGCTTCGTCGGTCGCGAGCACCTCCTCGATCGGCGCTCGACGGGTCTTGCTCTCCGGTTCGGCTGTAGCCAACCGCCCCCCTTGGTCGCTCGGCCGTCACACCGTAGTCACGCGAGCGGCCCGCGTCAAAGCACGCATCCTCGTCGTCCTCGTCAACCCCCCGAGGGCTGCGCGTTGCGGACGGTCTTCAGATACCGGGCCGCCTCACGGGCGAGTGGCGAGCGCGGTCGAATTCCCGAGGCAAGCCGGAACTGCCGCTCGGCCGCGTCGATCCGCCCGGTCCACAGCAGGAGCACGCCGAGGTGGAAGCGGACGGTGGGCTCGCCCGGAAATCTCCGGGTGAGCGGGCCGAGCCGCCCGAACGCGATCTCCGGTTGCCGCTTGTCGAAACGCCCTACGGCCGCAGCGACCCTCGCCTCCACATTCTGTGGGCGAAGACGAGCTGCCTTCTCGAAGACAGCCGCCGCGGAAGCCGGCATTCCGACTCGCTGCAGTCCTATGCCGTACAGGAGGAGCTCGCGCACTCCGCCGCGATCGGCGCGGCGCCGGAGTGCGGCAAGCTGATCCCGCGCGGGCAGCTCCGTGACCTCGACGGGAGCGGAGAACGACGGGACGAACGCCGGCAACCCACGCGGGAGCTTGGGGAAGAGGAGATTGCCGGCGAGGACGGCGTACGGAGTGTCGGGCTCCTCCTCGAGCAGAGATCTCCACGCGACGAGCGGATTGCCCTGGCGTTCCCAGAGCCGCGCCAGCCCGAGGTGAAGCTGCACGACGCCGGTCGTCGGGTAGAGCTTGCCGAGCTGCTCGAGGCGGTCGAGAGTCGCGTCCGGCCAGGACGCAAAGGCGACGCCGACCTTGGCCTCGAGCGAGTCGTGACGCGCAAAGAGAGCTCCCGCCGCATGGGTCTTCCCGCGCTCGTAGAGACTGCGGGCTCGGGCAAGATCGCGGGCCTCCAGGTCGTCGCGGAAGCCGAGCGCAAACGCGAGCGGTGGTCTTCCCGGGCGCGGCTCGACCTCGGCCTCGGGCATCGGCCCCGCGCCGTCTCGTGAGGAGACGACTGCGGCGCCGACGATCCCGACGGCAACGAGTGCGGCGAAGGCGACGAGCGCGACGACACGACTGCGGGCGCTCACGCCGCCGACGATAGCCGCGACAACACACCATCTGGGGTAGCTGGCACCGGGCGTCGCGGTCCAGCGAGACGTCGTCGCTATAGTTCGGAAAGTAATGGCCGGGTACCGAGAGCTGCTCGCGCGGGTCAAGGAGGAGATCGACGAGATCTCGACCGTCCGGGCGAACGAGCTCCTCGACACTCCCGATGCCCCGCTTTTCGTCGACGTGCGCGAGCCCGACGAATGGGAGGAAGGCCACATCCCCGGAGCTCTCTACACCGGGCGCGGCCGCCTCGAGCAGCGGATCGAGGGCCTCGTGCCGGACAAGAGCCGTCCTCTCGTCGTCTACTGCTCCGCCGGCTCGCGATCGGCATTCGCCGCCAAGGCCCTCGCCGAGTTGGGCTACGAGGATGTCGTCAACCTCGCCGGGGGCTTCTCCGACTGGAAGCGCAACGGCTTCGACGTGACGATCCCGCGTGTCCTCACTCCCGAGCAACGCTCGCGCTACAGCCGCCACCTGCTCATCCCCGAAGTCGGCGAGGACGGCCAGCAGCGGCTGCTCGATGCACGCATTCTCCTCGTCGGTGCGGGCGGCCTCGGCTCGCCGGCGTCGCTGTACCTCGCGGCCGCCGGGGTCGGAACGCTCGGCATCATCGACGCCGACGTCGTCGACGAGTCGAACCTCCAGCGTCAGATCGTCCACTCGACCGACCGGCTCGGAGAGCCGAAGGTGCTCTCCGCGAAGCGCACGCTCGAGGCGCTGAACCCCGATGTTCGCGTCATCCCGTTCCAGGAGCGGCTCACCTCCGAGAACGTCGAGCGAATTCTCGCCGACGGCTGGGATGTGATCATCGACGGCGCGGACAACTTCCCGACGCGCTACCTGGTGAACGACGCCTCCGTCTGGCACGGGATCCCTGTCGTGCACGGCTCGATCTTTCGCTTCGAGGGCCAGGTCACGGTCTTCGCGCCCGGGGAAGGCCCGTGCTACCGGTGCCTCTTCCCCCAGCCGCCGCCGGCCGAGCTCGCACCGAGCTGCGCGGAAGGCGGCGTGCTCGGCGTGCTTCCCGGAATCATCGGATCGATTCAGGCGAACGAGGCGCTGAAGCTCGTGCTCGGGCGAGGCGACTCGCTCGCAGGGCGGCTCCTTCTCTTCGACGCACTCGGGACGACCCTCGACGAGGTCAACGTGCGGCGGGATCCCTACTGCCCGGTCTGCGGCGACAACCCCGAGATCACGGAGTACATCGACTACGTCGAGTTCTGCAACACACCCGTGGGGCTCGACTGATGGCAGCCGTTCGCATTCCCCCGACGCTCCGGGCCGAGGTCGGCGGGCGTCGCGAGCTCGAAGTCGGGGGAGACACCGTCGGCGCAGTGATCGAGGACCTCGTCGATCGGTATCCCGCGCTCGCGGACCAGCTCTACGCCGGCGGCGAGCTCGCGTCGTTCGTGAACGTGTACCTGGGCGGCGAGGACATCCGCACGCTCGACGGTCTCGAGACCCCGGTCTACGAGAGTGAGACCGTCATCCTCCTGCCGGCGATGGCCGGCGGTGCCTAGAGCTGTCGCGCCTTCCGTCCTCGACCTGATCGGCTCCACGCCGCTCGTCGAGCTCGAGCGGCTTTCGCCGAAGCCGTCCGTCCGCCTCTTCGCGAAGCTCGAGGGCCAGAACCCGACCGGCTCGATCAAGGACCGTGTGGCGAAGGCGATGATCGACGCGGCGGAGGCGACCGGTGAGCTCGAGCCGGGCCGTCGCCTGCTCGAGCCGACAAGCGGCAACACCGGGATCTCCCTCGCGCTCGTCGCCAGGCTCCGCGGCTACCCGCTGACCTGCGTCATGCCGGCCAACGTGACCGAGGAGCGGCGGCGCCTCCTTCGTCTCTACGGGGCAGACATCGTCGACTCGCCGCCCGAGGAAGGCTCGAACGGCGCGGTTCGGCTCGCCCTCGAGCTCGCCGAGCGCGACCCGCGTCTCTACATGCCGTTCCAGTACGCGAACGCCGCGAACCCGCGAGCACATTACGAGGGCACGGGCGCCGAGATCGCGTCCGTGCTCGACCGCCTCGACGTGTTCGTCGCGGGGCTCGGGACGGGTGGAACGCTGATGGGGGCCGGCGAGCGGCTCCGTGAGACCTTCCCGGAGATCGCGATCGCCGCAGCCGAGCCCCTGCCGGGCGACGAGGTCATGGGCCTGCGGTCGCTGACCGACGGCTACGTGCCTCCGATCCTCGACGTGTCCAAGCTCGACCGGAAGCTCCTCGTCTCGAACGAGGAGGCAATCGCGGGGCTCCGGCTCCTGCTGGAAAGAGAGGGCATCTTTGGCGGCGTCTCGTCCGGCGCCGTGATTCACGTGGCCTTGCGCCTCGCCGACGAGCTCGACGAGGGCGTTATCGCGTGCGCGCTGGCGGACGGCGGCTGGAAATACCTGTCCGCGGACTTCTGGGAGGCGGACGACGTCGAGTCGTCCATGGAGCGGTCCGTCTGGTGGTAGTTCCGGGCGCGGTTCGGGAGGCACTCGAGGAGCACGCGCACGCCGAAGCGCCCAACGAAGCGTGCGGGCTCATCGTCCTGCGCGCGGGAGTCGCGGAACGCTACGTCCCGGGACGGAACGCCGCCGCTTCTCCCTACCGCTTCGAGCTGGAGGTCGACCCGGAGACCTGGTTTCTCGAGGACGAGGGCTACGAGCTCGCGGTTTTCCACTCGCACCTGTCCGCTCCGCCGCGCCCGTCCCGGACCGATGTCGAGAACATCGGCCTCTGGGACGGCCGGCCATACTTGATCCTCACGGTCCGCACGCGCGAGCTCGCGGCCTGGCGCATCGAGGACGGTGCGATCGAGGGCCTCCCGCTCGCCTAGAAGTCACGTCGAGCTCGGCAGCCGAGGCAGACCGCTACGCCGTCCGAGGACGGTACGACTCCGGGGGCAGCGAGTACTCCTTGGGGACGGGGATTCCGAACCGTCGGCTGAGCGCCATGACGTCGTCGTAGGAGGCCTGGTGCGGCTCGTAGCCCGTGTGACAGAGCATCTGGACCTCGGGAGTGAGACAGCGAACCCGGCGGCCCGCGAGGTATCCGAGACCGGCGAACCCGGCGGCGGGATAGACCCAGTCCTCGCCGCTCTCCATCCGATAGATGCCGTCCCCCGATTCGTTGAACACCACCGGATGGACGTCGACCTGGCGGCCTTCGTCGTCGGTCAACTCGAAGCTCATCGGTGCTGCACCGCGAACACGACGGTAACCCCGTCGTGCCAGCAGCGCCTCCAGCGCCCCCACTGCGCCGAGCTCTACGACGAGATCGAGGTCGTCGTGCGGACGCGACTGTGTCTCGAGCACTGCGTCGACGCCCCACCCTCCGTCGAGCCACACGTCGATGCCGACCGCTTCGAGGATGTCGAGAAGGTGAACCACCTCCTCGGCGCTCATCTCCAGGCGCGGCACGCGGCCGGGCCTGAAGATCTGCGGAGAGGTCACAGCGACACCGGACCGCCCGTCCCCGCCGCGCGATAGAGCGCATCGATCGCTCTCGCCTGCCCGAGCGCGTCCGCGCGGCCGAGCAGGGGCGGGGAGATCCCCGCGATGGCGTCCGCGAAGTTCTCGAGCGCGCACACGAACGAATCCGCCTCGGGGACGTCGATCGTGGTCACCTCGTCGCCTCGCGTCACCAGGACGGCGCCTCCCCAGTCTGGGCGCCATGGCGCTTCGACGCGAAGCCTCCCGTCCTCGCCCACAACCTCGAGCTCCTGCGTACGAGCGCTCTCGAAGGAGCAGTGCAGCAGGCCCACGACTCCGTCGGCGAAGCGAAGCGCCCCGCGAAACGACATGTCGATGCCCGTCGGCCCGAGGAGCTGCTCGCCGGTCGCCTCCCGGGGCTCACCGCCGATCAGCCGCAGTCCCGAGACGCAGTAGCACCCGACGTCCATCAGCGAGCCGCCGTCAAGCTCCGGCTTCGCCCGGATGTCCTCTGGGTTGTCAAGGCTGAAGCTGAAGTCAGCCTTGAGGAGGCGCGGCTCGCCAATGGCTCCGCTCGCGACGAACTCGGCGACGATCCCTGTCTGCGGATGGTGGCGGTACATGAACGCCTCCATCAGGACGAGCCCTCGGCGGTCTGCCTCCCCGAACGCCTCATCCACGTCGACCGGGCGACGCGAGTACGGCTTCTCGACGAGCACGTGCTTGCCGGCTTCGAGGGCACGCATGGTCCATTCGTGGTGGAGACGGTTGGGGAGCGGGACGTAGACGGCATCGACTTCCGTGTCCTCGAGTAGCGCCTCGTAGGACCCATGCGCGCGCGGGATTCCGTGCGCGGCTGCGTACGCCTCGGCGCGCGCCAGGTCCCGACTGGCCACAGCGACGACCGCCGCGCGTCGGCCGGCGGCAGCGGCGGCGAGGATGGAGCCGTTGATACGGGCCGTCGAGAGCAGGCCGAGTCGAAGTGGGTCCGGCCCCATGCGGCTAGCCGCGGATCGCGGCTTCACTCTCGGGGTCGAAGAAGTGGAGCCTCCTCGTGTCGACGCTGACGTCAACCCGATCCCCCAAGCGGATTGCCGAGCGAGGCTCGAACGTCCCGCAGAACGGAGTCCCCTCGCGCGTGATCAGCGCGACCTCTTCGAGGTCACCGCCGGTCGCCTCCGCGATCCCCTTCGACGTGGCCGGCTCCGCATCGACGGTGAAGAACCCGAGCAGGTTCGAACCGAGCGCCTCGACGCGATCGATCGTCGCCTCGATCTTCACGCTTCCCACGAGGGTTCCGTCCTCGCGCGGTCCCTCGAGGTCCTCCGGCCGGATGCCGGCGATGACCTCGCGTCCCGCCCATTCCTCGAGCTTTCGGTCTCGCGCGACCTCGTCGGGAACGGGAATCGCGAGGCTTCCGAGCCGCACGGCGATCCGCCCGCTGTCCGCCTCGATCGTCGCGCGTGCAAGGTTCATCGGCGGCGAACCCATGAAACCGGCGACGAACAGGTTCACCGGCCGGTCGTAGACGTTCGTCGGCGTGTCGATCTGCTGGAGCTCTCCGGAGCGCAGAACGGCCACCCGGTCGCCCATCGTCATCGCCTCGACCTGATCGTGCGTCACGTACACGGTGGTGACGCCGAGCCGCTTCTGAAGCGCCTCGATCTCCCCTCGCATGTGCACGCGGAGCTGCGCGTCGAGGTTCGAGAGAGGCTCGTCCATGAGGAACGCCTTCGGCTCCCGGATGATCGCGCGGCCCATGGCGACGCGTTGGCGCTGTCCGCCGGAAAGCTGCTTCGGCCTGCGGTCGAGCAGCGCCTCGAGCGAAAGCAGGCGGGCGGTCTCCTCGACTCGCTTCTTGATCTCCGCCTTGGGCCGCTTCGCGAGCTTGAGGCTGAACGCGATGTTCTGGGCGACGGTCATGTGCGGGTAGAGCGCGTAGTTCTGGAAGACCATCGCGATGTCACGATCCTTCTCCGGGACGTCGTTGACACGGCGACCGCCGATGAAGAGATCGCCGGAGCTGATGTCCTCGAGCCCCGCGACCATCCGGAGGGCCGTCGTCTTCCCGCAGCCGGACGGCCCGACGAGCACGAGCAGCTCGGCCTCTGCGATCTCGAAAGAGAGGTCCTTCACGGCCTCGAAGCCGTTGGGGAAGCGTTTGTTCAGGTGATCCAGGACGATCTCGGCCATGGGCGGCTACCCCTTCAGTGATCCCGCCATGAGGCCGCGGATGAAGTAGCGGCCGAGCAGGATGTAGACGACGAGAGTGGGGAGCGACGCGAGCAGCGCCGCCGACATCTGGAGGTTGTACGGCGTCACCAAAGAGCCGGTCGTGTTGTTCAGCGCAACGGTGACCGGCCACTTCGACGGGTCTGTGATGAGGAAAACCGCGAAGAGGAAGTCGTTCCAGATGGACGTGAACTGCCAGATCGCGGTGACGACGAACGCCGGCGCTGACAGCGGCAGGACGACCGACCAGTACGTGCGCAGCATCCCGGCCCGGTCCATGCGCGCAGCCTCGATCAGCTCCTCCGGGATCGTCGCGTAGTAGCTCCGGAAGATGAGCGTCGTGATCGGGATCCCGTAGACGATGTGCGCGAACGCGAGCCGCGGAATGCCGGTCGGGAAGTCAACGTCCGCGAAGAGCTGGGCGAGCGGGATCATCACCGCCTGGTACGGGATGAACATCCCGAAGAGGAGGAACAGGAACACGACGTCGGAGCCAGGGAAGCGCCATCTCGAGAGCACGAAGCCGTTCAGCGAGCCGAGGACGGTGGAGATCAGCGTCGCCGGGATCACGAGGTAGAGGCTGTTCTTCAGGTTGGGCAGGAGCTGGTCCCACGCCTGGCGCCAGGCGTCGAACGTCCAGACGTCGGGAAGCGCCCATGCGTTCGACGGGTCGGCCTCGGCCGTGCCCTTGAAGCTCGCGACGAGGACGATGTAGAGGGGCGTGAGCACGGCCATCGCGAAGAAGACGAGCGCGAGGTACTTGAAGCCGAGGGCCGATACACGGCCGACCGGCTTCCGTGTCACCGTCGGCCTGACCGGGACCGAGGTCGGCGGCGCAGCGGTTGTGCTCACGACTGCCGCTCCGTGCGGATGGTGTAGACCATGTACGGGATCACGAGCACCGAGACGCCGACGAGCAGGAGCGTGGCGATCGCCGCACCCTTCGCGTAGTCGCGCGCGTCGTAGATGAGGATCCACATGTAGACGGCCGGCGTCTGCGTGATGAACTGCTTGCCGCCGATGGCCACGATCAGGTCGAAGACCTTGATCGAGATGTGCCCGAGGATGATGAGCGCGGACAGCGTGACCGGGGTGAGGTGCGGGAACACGACGTGCCGGTACACACGCCACTCGGAAGCCCCGTCCATGCGCGCCGCCTCGCGCAGCTCGTCGGGAACGCCCCGAAAGCCCGCGAGATAGAGCGCCATGATGTACCCCGTCAGCGCCCAGATCGCAGGCATCGCGAGTGCGGACGCCCCCCACGTCGGGTTGAGGTACCACTCGTTGCCGAGAAACCCGAGGCCCATCTTCTCGAACAGCAGGTTGAGCCCGGTTCCACGGTCGCCCGGTGCCGGGTTCATAAGCCAGCGCCACACGACGCCGGCC
>JACCWU010000286.1 GCA_013697465.1 Actinomycetota bacterium
CCCCACGCCCCTCCACGCTCACGGGCCGGGGACCGGCCCGTGAGCACCAAAACCCTCGTCGTCTACCTCATGGCCGGTCGGGAGACGCCGGACCTCGCGGCCGCGGCGGTCGCAGGCGGCGCCGACCTGGTCGAGCTCGGCTTCCCCTTCTCCGATCCTCTCGCCGACGGGCCGGTGATTCGACGCGCGGCGGAGCAAGCTCTCGCGGCGGGCATGCGGACGAAGGCTTGCCTCGAGTGCTTACGCGAAGTCCGCGAGCGGGTCGACGTCCCCCTCGTGCCCATGACGTACGCATCGCTCCTCGAGGCGTACGGATGGGAGCGGTTCGCCGCCGACGCCCGCGAGGCAGGTGCCGAGTCCCTGATCGTCGCCGATCTGCCCGTGGACGAGCGCCCCGAGCTTCGGCGGGTGCAGCTCGTCGCACCCACGTCACCGGACGACCGCATCGCTCTCGCCGCGGAGCGTACGGACGGATGGCTCTACCTCGTCACCGTCACGGGCACGACCGGTGCACGAGCGGAGCTGTCGCCGGCGCTTGCGCCGCTCGTCGAGCGGACCCGGAAGCTCACGGACATTCCGCTCTACGCCGGCTTCGGGGTCTCGACGCCGGAGCAGGCGGCTGCAGCCGCCGAGCTCGCGGACGGCGTCGTCGTGGGCTCGGCTGCGCTCGTCGCTGCGGAAGACGGCCCCGCCGCTCTGGAGCGCTTTGTCGCTCAGCTCAAGGCTGCACTGGTGTAGCGCTCGAGCCACTCGCGCGCGACGCGCCATGCTTCCGACCGCTCGTCGATGTGCTCGAAGTGGCCGGTCTCCGGAAGCACGGTCAGCTCGCAGAGGTCGCCGACCTCGTGCGCCGCGGCGACGTAGCTCTCCGCGATCTTCATCGAGACCGTGTCGTCGCGGTCGCCGTGGAGGACGAGCTGCGGAATGCCGAGTGGGAGACGCTCGCGCGGCGAGGCAAGGTCGTAGGAATCGGCGTTTGCGTCCGGGTCGCCCAGTAGCGCTCGCGTCGGCTCGTCGGACGGCGCGAGCCGCGCGGCAAGGCGAAGATCGAGAACACCAGCCTGCGAGACGGCCGCCCCGATGCGAACGCGCGGGTCCGCTCCCGGGGTCCCCGGCGGGAGCGTGTGTCGCGCGGCGGCCCAGAGGGCGAGGTGACCTCCCGCGGAGTGGCCGACCGCCGCAACGCGCTGGAGATCGAGCGGCATCTCGAGCACACCCAGCGTGTCGACTCCGGCCGCGATGTCCTCGAACGTCTCGGGCCACCCGCCGCCGGAGCCGACGCGCCTGTACTCGAGGTTCCACGCCGCGAATCCGTGCGCGGCCAAGTCGAGGCAGAGGTCGGTCATGAGCGACCGGTCGTAGCGAGCGCGCCAGTAACCGCCGTGGACGACGACCACGACCGGATGCGGTCCAGTGTCCTCGGGGAGGAAGAGCTCGCCGACCTGACTCGGATCGCGGCCGTACGCGTGGATCGAGCGGGTACTGGGCGACCCCTCCAACGCGGGCGATCAACTCCCCGACGCGCGCAGGCTCGCCCGCTCGAGGTAGTGGGCACCGGGACCGACTCTGGACGCCTCGTCGTCAGGGTTCAGTAGGCCGCAGGCATCGATGGACAGGCAGCCGCAGCCGATGCAGGTCGTGAGGCGATCGCGGAGGGCCTGCAGCGTGCCGATCCTGCGGTCCAGGTCGTTGCGCCAGTCGCGCGAGAGCCGCTCCCAGTCGCGACGCGTGGGAGTGCGGTCGGACGGGAGCGTGGCAAGCGCCGTTCGGATCTGCTCGAGGGGGATACCGGCGGCACGGCCAGCCTGGACCAACGCCGTTCGCCGAAGCATCGCCCGCTCGTAGCGGCGCTGGTTTCCGCTCGTACGGTGTGCCGCGATCAGCCCCTGGGCCTCGTAGAAACGGAGCGCGGACGGGGCCACGCCGCTTCGCGCCGCGAGCTCGCCGATCGTAAGCGCGTCGGTCACTTGACTTCAACAATACTTGAGGTTCTAGGCTCGGGGAAGCAAGAGTCACTCGACCGGGCTACAGGAGAAGGAGGAGCGGATGAGCGTTGTCGCGCCGGAGCTGGTTCGGGCTGCATCACTCGCGGAAGTGCGCGCTGCGGGGCGGCTGGTCGTCAGCGTCGAAAGGCACACGCTCTGCCTGTTCGCGGACGGCGATGACGTCTACGCCGTCGACAACCGGTGCCCGCACATGGGCTTCCCGCTCCACCGAGGAACGCTCTCCGACGGAATCCTGACCTGTCATTGGCATCACGCCCGCTTCGACCTTTCGACGGGTGGCACCTTCGACCCGTGGGCGGACGAGCTCCGCCGGTTTCCGGTCGCGCTCGACGGTGACGACGTTCTCGTCGACCTCACGCCGCCGGCGGACCGGATCGGACATCAGCGCGAGCGACTCCGCGACGGGCTCGAGCGCAACATCCCGCTCGTGCTGGCGAAGGCGACGATCGGGCTGCTCGAGGCTGATCCGACCGGCGTCGACGTCGTTCGCGAAGGTCTCGACTTCGGCGTCGAGCGGCGCGGCGGAGGATGGTTTCGGGGGCTTACGACCCTGACGTGCTTCGTCAATCTCTTCCCGCGGCTGGACCCCGAGGATCGCGCCGTGGCGCTATATCACGGGCTCGCAGACGTCGCGGACGACTCCTCCGGCATGCCCCCGCGGTTCCCGCTCGATCCGCTTCCGGGGAGAACCGCCGAGCCCGCTCGGCTGGGCCGTTGGTTCCGGGGATTCGTCGCCGTGCGCGATGCCGAGGGTGCGGAGCGTGCCCTTGTCTCCGCTGTCCGTGCCGGGGCTTCGCCCATCGAGCTTGCGGACATGCTCTTCGCCGCCGCGACCGACCACCGCTATCTCGACGGTGGCCATACTCTCGACTTCGTCTCGAAGGCGCTCGAGGCGCTCGATGTGGCCGGCTGGGAACGTGCCGAGGCCGTGTTGGCATCGCTGCCCGCTCAGCTCGCGGGCGCAGAGCGCATGGAGGAGGCAAACGCCTGGCGGAATCCAGTCGATCTCGTCGCGCTGCTCGAGCACTCGTTCGCGGAGCTTCCGCAGGCTGTCAGCTCGGGAACCGCACAGAACGGCGGCTGGGGCGGACGTGCGGCACTCGTCGAAGCGATCTTGCAAGGTGAGCCGTCGTCGATTCTCGAGGCGCTTCTCGGTTCACTGCGTGACGGCGCAGGGGCGGTCGAGCTTGCCTCGGCCGTGTCGTTGGCGGCCGCGATCCGCATCGCACGCTTTCCGACCAGCAACGAGTTCGGCGATTGGGACACCGCTCTGCACACGTTCACATTCGCGAACGCAGTCGAGCAGGGCCTTCGGCGATCGCCGTCGGTCGCGCTTCTCCGAGGCGTGCTCGATGCTGCGATGAGCGTCCACCTCGACCGCTTTCTCAACGTGCCGGCTACGCGGCTGCCGAAGCCCGACTCCGAGGCCGACGCTACTGCGCTCCTGGAGGAGCTGCCGCGCGTGCTCGACCGGCAGCAGCAGGTCGACGAAGCCGGGCAGCTCGCGGCTTCCTTTCTCGGCGGCCGCGGCGATCCGGCTCGACTCGTCGCGGCCCTCGGCTCCGCGCTCGTGCGCGAAAACCGCAATTTCCACACCATCCAGTGCGTCGAGGCAGCGGTGCGCCAGCATGAGCTACTGGCCGGAACGGGTGATGCAGTACTGCCGCTGCTCGCAGCCGCGCGTTATCTCGCCGCTCACGCGACCACGACGAGGTCGCAGCGGCAGACATTCGACATCGCCCGCAGGCTCCATCGTGGCGAGAACCTCTATGAGAACAGCGCGGGGTAGATAACCGCTCGCGCGCGGCTTCGACTACGCCTGAGTCGCCGTCGCAGTCAGCACGAACTCGGTGACAAGCGGCCAGTACCGGTCCGGCGCGTCTTTCCAGGGGAAGTGGCCTGCCCCCGGGATCACCTCGAGCCGCGCACTTCCGGCCGGCAGCGCGTCGACGATCTCGCGGGAGGTAGCGACCGGCGTGGCAGGGTCGAGCTCGCCCACGCAGACGAGGGTGGGACAGTCGACACGGTCGAGCTGGTCCAGGAAGTCGAAGCTGCGCATCAGCTCGAAACCTGGTGTCCGAAGCTCGGGGTTGACGATCTTGCGGGACTGCTCCTCGGCGCCCGGCACGCGCGGGCCGAACAGAGCGAAGCAGCGTGCCCACTCCTCGGCGGTCGCCGACGAGGGATCACCGCCGTAGACCCGCTCCACGATCGCAGCCACGTCGTCGCCTCCGGCGCGCCGAAACCCCTCGACGAGTCGGGCGAGGTCGAACCGGGCGTTCGTGGACTGGAGGATCAAAGCCCCCGCATGGCCTGGATGGCGGGCACCGTAGACCATGGCGACATATCCGCCGAGGGAGTGTCCGTACACGACCGGCCTGGCGATGCCGAGGACGTCGCAGAACGCACGGACGTCGTCGGCACACACTTCGAATCCCCAGTCCGCAGGGTCGCGCCATTCAGACCGGCCGTGCCCTCGCAGGTCGAGGTACACGACTTGCGCCTCGTTGGCGAGGGGTGCGAAGTCGGGCTTGAAGTAGGAGTGGTCGTAGCTGCCGGGCCCGCCGTGCAGCAGCACGACGGTGGGGCGTGCGCGCATCGCCGGCCCGTTGGGCACAAGTGCTGGCCCGTCGACGTCGAACCAGAGGCGCGTCCCGTTCACCTCGACCCGCATGCGACGCTCCCTTCTCCTACGTATTCCCGCGGTCAGTGGCAGGTGAGGGGGCTCGCGCGTCGAGTTCTCGATCTAGCGCTATCGAGACGGCTTCGTCGAGCACCAGGCCTCGTCCGTCCGCGTACCCGCGCTCGAACTCGAGCCCCACGGCTGCGCGGATCCGTGTCTCACACGTTGCGCGATGGCGCCGCCAGCCCCCGAGGGGAGCCCCTGCGTCGTCGTCCTCGATCGCCCCCCAGAGACGGCCCGCGCGCTCGGGTTGACCTCGCTCGGTCGCCACGCGCGCGAGGAGACCGACGCCGAAGATGCGGCCGGGGCGATCGCGGAGCCGGTCGGCGATTGCGAGCGACTCGCGCGCATGCACCTCGCCCTCGTCGACGAGTCCGGCGTTCAGGGAAAGACTTGCCAGCTCCGCCAGCGCTCCACTCTCCCACCACTTCGACCCCGCTTCACGCGCTAGCGCGGCGCTCTCGCGGACGAGGTCGAGCGCGCTGCGCTCGTCACCCTCGTCGCGCGTGATCGCGCCAAGCGTTCCGGTGGTCTGGGCGCGACCCCACACGTCGTCCGCGCGTTGGTGGATCTCATCGCTGACCGCGACCAGCTCCCGGGCCCGCTCGAGGTCGCCTCGCAACATCGCACTGATCCCGAGGCGATGCAGGAGGACTGCCCGGCCGTGCTCGTCCTCGAGCTGCTCGAAGAGTGCGAGGCTCTGCGCCCACATCTCCTCGGCGCTCGCGAAGCGGCCCGCGATGCCCAGCGAGCTCCCGTACGCGCGCAGCGCCTCGGCTCGTAGGCTCTGCGACACGAGTTCGGCTTCGGGGTGATCGAAGAGGCGCTCGAACCAACGGATGCCCTCGTTGGGATCATCGAGGGTCCACAGCTGCTCGAGCGCGGTCGCGATCTCCAATCCGAGCGCGATGGATTCGCTCCGCAGCGCCCAGGCGAGGGCGCCGCGGAAATTGTCCTGCTCGGCCACCCCGATGTCCAGCCGCTGCCCACCGGGGCGCAGCGTGCCCGCGTTCAGATTCGCTTCCAGTGCGACGGAAAGGAAATGCTCCGCGTGTCGCCGATTCACGTCGTCGGCGTCCGGTGCTGCGTCGAGCAGCTCCAC
>JACCWU010000293.1 GCA_013697465.1 Actinomycetota bacterium
GGCTCGCCTTCGCTCGCGCCTTCGCCGACCGCGACGACGTCCTCGCGCCGGAGGAGCAGGAACAGCAGCACGGCCGCGACCGCGATGAGCGCCGCGCTGCCGAAGTAGGCGACGTGGAACCCGTCGACGAGCGCCTGCGCCTGATCGTCGGCGGTTGGCTCTCCGCCGACGGAGGCGAGTGTGTCGTCGGTCGCGCTCACGGCGAACGTCGAGAGGATCGCCAGCCCGAGCGCGCCTCCGATCTGCTGCGCCGTGTTGTAGAGCCCCGACGCCAGACCGGCGTCCGAGTCGGGGATGCCGCTCGTTGCGATGAGCGTGATCGGCACGAACACGAGTCCCATGCCGATCGACGCGAGGATGATCCCCGGTAGGAGGTCGGTCACGTACGACCCGCCCGGCTGCAGGCGCATGAAGAGCAGCATTCCGACGATGGCCATCGTCATGCCGATGAGCGGAAGCTCGCGGGCGCCGACCTTCGGCACGAGTGTCTGCGACAACCCGGCCCCGACGATGATCCCGGCGGTGAAGGGAAGGAAGGCGAGCCCCGCCTGGAGCGGCGAGTAGCCGAGAACGCGTTGCATGTACAGGGTGTTGAAGAAGAACATCGCGAACAGGCCAGCCGCGACGAAGAACATCGACACGTTGGCAGCGCGGACCGTGCGCACCCGGAAGATGCTCAGCCGCACGAGCGGCTCGATCGAGCGACGCTCGATGAACACGAATGCCGCGAGCAGCGCGAGCGCGATCCCGCCGACGACGAGCGTGTGCGCCGATCCCCAACCCTTCTCCTGGGCCTTCACGATCGCGTAGACGAGGATGAGGAGGCCCGCCGTGACCGTCGCGGCGCCTGCGAGGTCGAAGCTCTTGTGCGCGCGCTCGTCCTTCGACTCCGGCACCAGGCGCAGGGACGCGACGAACACGGCGATCCCGACCGGGATGTTGACGAAGAAGATCCACGGCCAGGAGAACGCGTCGACGAGAATTCCGCCGAGCACAAGCCCGACCGCGCCGCCACCGACCGCGATCGCTGCCCACACGCTCATGGCCTTTGCGCGCTCAGGACCCTCGGCGAACGTCGTCGTGATGATGGAGAGCGCGGCCGGCGCGATGAGCGCGGCACCGAGCCCCTGCAGCCCGCGGCAGAAGATGAGGATCTCCGAGCTTGGCGCAAGTCCGTTCAGGAGCGAGGCGACCGTGAAGATCACGACGCCGACGAGGAAGATCCGCTTGCGGCCGACGAGATCCCCCGCGCGCCCGCCGAGCAGCAGGAAGCCGCCGAAGACGAGCGTGTACGCGTTGACGATCCACTGCAGGTCCGCGTCCGACATCTCGAGGTCGGCCTGGATCGACGGCAGTGCGACGTTCACGATCGTCGCATCCAGGATGACCATGAACTGCGCCATGCAGACGAGCACCAGGACGAGCCAGGGGTTGACGTGGTGCTCGTGCGCGGCAGGACGGGTGGCGGCGTGTTCACCCATGAGGCGGCACCCTAGCGATGCGTTGTTCAGTCGCAACGCAGGTAGCGTCTTCACGATGTCCGGGCTGGAACGCGAGCTCGATTCCATCGCGTCCGAGACGGCGTTCTCCGGTGTCGTGCACGTCGAGCGCGGGGATCGAATCGAGGTGGCGAAGGCGTACGGCTTCGCGCACCGCGGCTACGAGATCGCCAACGAAGTCGACACCCGGTTCGCGATCGCCAGTGGTGTGAAGGGCCTGACGGCCCTCGCGGTAGTGAGCTTGATCGAAGACGGTGTTCTCGAGCTGTCGACGTCTGCTCGGTCGGTGCTCGGCCAGGACCTTCCGCTGATCGACGACGACGTGACGATCGAGCATCTTCTCTCGCACCGCTCGGGCATCGGTGACTACCTCGACGAAGACGCGGATCTCGAGCTCTCCGACTACCTGATGCCGGTGCCGGTGCACGAGCTCGCGACCACCGAGCAGTACGTGGTCGCTCTGGACGGGCACCCCAGGAAGTTCGCAGCAGGCCAGCGCTTCGCCTACTGCAACGGCGGCTATGTCGTGCTGGCGCTGATCGCCGAGCGCGCGAGCGGCGTTCCGTTCCACGACTTGGCGCGCCAACGTGTCTGCGAGCCCGCCGGGATGTGCGACACGGAATTCCTGCGCTCCGACGAGCTTCCGGGGCGCACCGCTCTTGGCTATCTCGAGATCGACGGTGCGTGGAGGAGCAACGTCTTCCACCTTCCGGTGCGAGGATCGGGCGACGGTGGCATCTACTCGACGGCGGCCGATATGAGCTCTCTGTGGAGGGCGTTCTTCGCCGGCCGGATCGTGGCGCCCGACTGGGTGCGCGAGATGGTGCGCCCTCACACGGACGTGCCGGTGGAGTCGATGCGCTACGGCCTCGGCTTCTGGCTGCACCCGTCGACCGAAGCGGTGATGCTGATTGGCAGCGACGCCGGAGTCTCGTTCCGCAGCGTGCACGACCCGCCTACCGGCGTCACGCACACGGTCCTCTCGAACAGCACCGGTGGAGCGTGGCCGATCACCCGGTACCTCGAAGAACGCCTCGTCATATGAACGATCCGGGCGATCGTCGCGATTGGATGAGCGCACGCACCGGAGTCGCCGGCCGCGGAGCGCTCGTCTGGTGGGCACGCCCGGCGGTCGTGGTGTCGTTCCTGTACCTCGTCGTCGTCTGGGCAGCTCGTCCGTGGAAGGCGGGCGACACGCCGTTCGTCCTCGACGCCACCGATGCGCTGACCGAATGCCTGTCCCGCCGGGACTTCGTCTCCTGCCGCTTCTCGGGAGAGCTCGACTTCTGGGGCCTCATGAGCCCGATGGGAAACTGGCCACTGCTCCAGCACATTCCCGATCTCGCCCTGGTCGGGCTGGGCGTCGATGCGCACAACGATCGCGAGCTGGCGTTCGTGCTTCTCGGCGTGGCGGGGGCTCTCGGCTCCGTGCTGCTCGCTTGGCTGATCCTGTCGCGTACCGGACAAGCCGCCTGGTTCTGGGGCTTCTTGCTCGTCGTCTCGAGCGGCCCGATCCTCTTCTACGCCCGAACGACATTCGGCGAGACACTTGCAACGGGACTTCTCGTCGGTCTCGTGGCTGCGACGGTGCTTCGGGCTCCCGGGCCGATCGTCGGTCTCGCGGCGCTCGCAGCGTCTCTGACGAAGGAGACCGCCTACCCTTTCGTGGCGTTGCTCGGGCTACTCGGTCTCGTGCTCGCGAGGCAACGGACCCCGGGCAGCCGATCCGCACGCATGTCGTGTGGGGCGGCGCGGGCTTGGCGGTCGGTATCGCGCTGGCCTCGCTCTTCAACGTCATTCGCTTCGGCAGTGTCCTGAACACGAGCTACCTCGAGCCCGAGCTCCACACGCCCGGCATCGGCCGGACCCTGGAATACGTCGTCACCCTCTTCGTGTCACCGAGTGGGGGGATGCTCGTCTTCTGGCCTGCGGCGAGCTTCTTGCTCGCGACCGCGTGTCTTCTTCCGCTCGTGCTCCGGTCCGGCCGGCGTCTCGACCTCCGTCCGGCCCTCGTCTTGGTCGCCGTGATCGCCGGCCTGACTATCGGATTTGCCTCGTGGTGGACGCCCTTCGGCTGGTCCGGGTATGGACCAAGACTCACGTTTCCCTGGGTCCTGCCGCTGGTCCTGATCGGCCTCGTCGCCTACGGCGAGGCGCTCGGACAGCTCGCCGGACGCCTGCTCGCGCCCGCGTGGCGTCTGCTCCTCGTCTTCGCCGTCATCTTCGCCTTCGCGCTTCCGCACGTCGGCCAGATGTGGCAGCCCGACTCGACCGCGGAGTTCTTCCAGGACAAGAGCCCACCCTGCGATGCGCCGTGGAGAGGTGGCGTCGCGGAATGGCATGAGTGCCAGCACGAGCTGATGTGGTTCAGCCGCCCGATGGGCGTGTACGCGCTCGACGGAATCGGCACCGCTGGAGGTGTGGTAACGAGCTTCGTCGTGGCGATCGGACTGCTCGGCTGCCTGATCCTCCTTCGCGACGAGCTGCCTGGCGATCGAGGCAGACGTCAGGTCGCCGGAACCGATTGAGGCGCTTCCGCCGGACGTGCGTCCGCGTGCCTCCACATTCCGAACGCAAGTGGCCAGAGTGCCGCGATCCCGGCCACACCGATCACGATCTGGGCGGCGCCCAGCGGAACGAAGCGCGCCGCTGCCATCACGACGAGCGCTCCGGCGACGAGCCACGTGAGTTGGGTGCTCACCACACCGCTACGCACGATCGCCATCGCGAAGCCGACAGCTCCGAGCGTGAAACAGAGTGCGCCCGTCACGAGAATGGGGATGAACCACGGGAAGAGCTCGGTCTGACCCGCGGCACCGTCGCCCCCCGTTTCGGCCGCGGCAAGCAGCGTGAATTCCATACCGGTGAGGATCGGGAACAGCGCGCTTCCCGTGACAGCGAACGGGAGCGCCCTCGCGCTCCAGGGTTCCTCGCTCGCCTCGCGCAGGTAGCTCCGTAGGGCGACGAAGGCCAACGCCATCAGCGCATATCCGACGCCGATCGCGAGGTGTGAGAGTCCCCAGCGCGTGGTCTCGGAGGCCGCTGCCTCTGCGAGCGCCGCCTCGTCCGTTGGCTTCGCAACATAAGGGTGGTACAAGAACCCAAGGAGCAGCACCGTCGGGGCAATCGCGACAATGGCTGCTCGGAACCGTGCTTCCATCGTCGTGGACATCGGACGACCTCCTCTCGCTTCCGTGTCGTAGGCAACCAGCCGGTCACGACGATCTTGTCACGGCGCCTGAGGGATTCCAATTTCCGCGCGGGACAGCCGACTTCGGGGGGCGGTTGCCTGTCAGGCAGCGTCGTAGCCGAACCGCGAATGCCTAGGATGGTCGTCGTGCAGAACTCATCGGTCGCGACCACTCCTGCCGTCGAGGAACAACTCGAGCAGCACCGCCGAGAGCTGACCGGGTACTGCTACCGGATGCTCGGGTCCGCCTTCGAGGCCGAGGATGCCGTGCAGGAGACGCTCTTGCGCGCATGGCGGAGCTTCGAGCGCTTCGAGGGCCGGGCGGCCCTGCGCTCGTGGCTCTACCGGATTGCCACCAATGTGTGCCTGGACATGCTCAAGGGCCGCGAACGCCGCGCGCGACCGATGGATCTCGGGCCGGCACGCGAGCCCGTTGCCGAGAACCTGAGCACGCTCCCGGAGGTCACCTGGATCGAGCCGATTCCCGACGGACGCGTCGTGTCCGAGGGAGACCCCGCCGAGATCGTCGCCGCACGCGAGACGATCCGACTCGCGTTCGTCGCTGCGTTGCAGCACCTACCGCCGCGTCAGCGCGCGGTGCTGATCCTCTGCGAGGCGTTGCGGTGGAAGGCCTCCGAGGTTGCGGAGCTTCTCGAGACGAGCGTCGCGTCGGTCAACAGCGCGTTGCAGCGGGCGCGTGCGACGCTCGAGGCGAGCAATGTGACCGCCACGACGACTGCGCTCCCGGTGGACGAGGCGGACGCCGAGCTCCTTGCTCGCTACGTCGAAGCGTTCGAGCGCTACGACATGGACGCGCTCACGTCGCTCATCCACGAGGATGCGACGCAGTCGATGCCGCCGTACGAGCTCTGGCTCGCCGGCCGCGACGACATCCTGAGCTTCTGGGTCGGCCCAGGCAATACGTGCCGCGGCTCGCGGGTGATCCCGACCGTGGCGGCGAATGGCGCGCCGGCGTTCGCGCAGTACAGGCCCAACCCGAGCGGAGAGGGTTACGAGCCGTGGGCGCTGCAGGTGCTCGAGATCGAGAACGGCAAGGTCGTCGAGCTCGCGTTCTTCCTGGACACGGAGCGGGTGTTCCCGCTCTTCGGCCTACCGCTCGAGCTCGACTCGTAGCGCGGGCGTCCGACCCCCCGGGGGTCAGCGATTCGCGGTGTGATCGAGGACGGCCGCGATGACCTGATCCCACACCTCCCGAGGCGGCATCTCGTGGCCCACCCCTTCGAGGGAAACGAGCCCGCGCACCAGGGATCGCGGCGGTGAGCGCTTCGGCGTGGCCGTACGGAAACAGCGGGTCGTCGGTTCCGTGGAGCACCATGGTCCGCGCCGTGATCTCGCCGAGCCGCGGACGCATCGGCTCTCCGCTTTCGAGGATCCAGTGGTTCGTCATGCTCGCCTCGATGTCGACTGTGCGGTCGACGATCTTCCCGAGCAGCCTCCGCAATGCCTCTTCGTCGAATTGCAACGAGCCGGCGAACGGGCGCTGGCCCTCGACGAGGTAGTCGATCACCGCGTCTCGGTCGGACCAGTCGGGCGGTGGATCGGGCTCGTCGAACGCTGACGCCAGCTCGGGAGACATCGGTGGCAGGTCGGGGTTGTCAAGACCTCCGGGCCCGCCGGGACTGGTCGACATCAGCGTCAGCGAGGCGACCCTTGCCGAATGGTCGAGCGCCAGACGCTGCGCGAGCCCACCGCCCATGGAGATCCCGACGACATGGGCGCGCGAGATCTGCAATGCGTCGAGCATACCGACGGCGTCCGCGACGAGATCGGCCTGGCCGTACTGGGGCGCGCCCGGCTCGTAGCTGACCGATTGCCCGGTATCGCGCAGGTCGTAGCGGATCACGTATCGCCCGCCGGACGTGAGTCGCTCGCAGAATTCGTCCTCCCACCAGTCCATCGAGCTCGCGGCCCCGGCGATCAGCAGAATCGCCGGGGCGGCACGATCACCGAAGGTCTGGACGCAGAGGTCGACCCCGTTGGCTTGCACAGTCGTCAAGACGTGGCGGCGCCAGCCGCTGTCTCCTCGCCGACTTCGAGGGCGCTCGGGTTCATCCAGAAGATCTCCCAGAGATGACCGTCGAGATCCTGGAAGCTCCGCCCGTACATAAAGTCCATCTCCATCGGGTCGTTCGCGGGCGCACCGCCGGCCTCGAGCGCCGTGTCGGCGAACGCGTCGACGTCCTCCCTGCTCTCCGCGGACAGAGCCATGATCGCCTCCGTGTGCTTCGTCGCGTCGACGAGTTGCTTCTTGGTGAACTCCTTGAATCGGTCCTGCACGAGCAGCATCACGACGGCTTCGTCGTTGACGATCATCGCGCTCGCGTTCTCGTCGGTGAAGCGCGCGTCGAACGTGAAGCCGAGCTTCGTGAAGAACTCGACGGACTTGTCGAGGTTCGCCACCGGAAGATTGACGAATAGCTTGCGTGCGCCTGTGCTTGTCATGGCTTCCTCCCTCTGTCGCGTTCCGGATTCACTGGTTAGACGCGGGTCGGCCTGCGAACTCATCGGTCCACGCCTCAGCCGGGCAGACATCTGTGAGGCCCATGAACGCGACGAGCTCGAGCAACTCGGCCGATGCGTGACACAGGCGGACCTGGCAGCCATGTCGCCGGGCGGCGAGCTGCAGCCGCGCCAGTGCGTCGACCGTCACCGCGTCGGGATGAACACCCGTCACGTCGCAGAGAACGATGTCTGCGCCGCTCGTCTCCAACGATGCGCAGATACGCTCGCAAAGCCCGGGCAGGTCGGTACGCGCGATCGGGCCGCGGACGGCGAGGGCGACCGTTCGCAGCGCTGGGAATGCCATCGAGAGTTAAGACCGGGCCGTCGGAACAATCTCATCGACAGATGAGTTCTAGGTAGTTCAACGGTCTTTGGTGGAAACCGCAACGACGGAGGGGTAGAAGGATGACTGAGCACTCGGTGGGAGCTCCGCCCGAACGGCGCGCAGCTCATGAGCGCCTCGCTACAGGGGCGCTCGCGCGCTGGACGCGAGCCTGCGCCACGCATCCGTGGCGCGTCGTGATCGGCTGGGTCGGGATCATCGTGCTGCTGGTGGCCCTGGTCGGCACGGTCGGGGGCGAGCTCCGCGACGAGTTCGAGATCCCGGGGTCCGAGACGCAGAAGGCGACCGACCTGATCGAGGCCGAGTTCGCGTCCGAGCAGGGCGGCGTCCTGAACGTCGTCTTCGCAGCACCCGAGGGGGAACGCCTCGACACGTCCGAGCGCAAGGCGGCAATCCAGGAGGCCATCGCTCTTCTCAGGTCGGACGAGTTCGCACCGACCCAGGACAAGGCGGGCCTGACGAGCGTCGCCAATCCGTTCGGGGAGAACACGTTCTCCGACGACGGCCGCATCGCCTACGCGGAAGCCCAGTTCGACCGAGTCATCTACGACGAGGACCGCGAGGCGGTGCTTGCAGTCCAGGACGCCGTTCGCGAGACCGTCGAGCCGGTCGGCGTGACCGTGGAGTACAACGGCGAGGCCGAGTTCCCGCCGGTCGAGCAGGGCACTTCGGAGCTCCTCGGCCTGCTCGCGGCGATTCTCGTGCTGCTCATCGTCTTCCGGACCTTCGTGGCAATGCTCATCCCGATCGCGCTGGCGATCGTGGCGCTGGCGACGGCATTCCTGCTCCTCTTCATCCTGGCCGGCCTGACCGACATCAACACGATCACGCCGATCCTCGTCTCGATGATCGGACTCGGCGTCGGCATCGACTACTCACTCTTCATCGTCACGCGCTTCAGACAGCTCCTGCACGAGGGACTTTCCCCGCGGGACGCCGCCTCCGAGGCGGGGTCCTCGGCCGGACGTGCCGTGTTCTTCGCCGGCCTCACGGTCGCGATCTCGGTGGCCGGGCTGGCGTTCTTCGGCCTCGACTTCGTCACCAAGCTCGGCATAGGCGCTTCCCTGGGAGTGCTGACCACCGTGCTGATCGCGAACTCGCTCCTGCTCGCGGTGCTTGCATTGCTCGGGAGCAAGATCGACCGGTTGAAGGTGCCGTTCCTGCCGCCGTTGGACGACTCGGAAGAGGCTCGCGAGAGAACCCTGGTCGCCCGCTGGGGCCGGTTCGTGACCGCGAACGCCAAGGTCGTGTTCCCCGTCGTCCTCCTGCTCGTTGTCATCCTGGGGTCGACGTCGCTGCTCGTGCGCCTGGGCGCCGCAGACCAGGGCACGCAGCCCACCGCGCAGACGAGTCGTCGGGCCTACGACCTGCTGGCGGAGGGCTTCGGCCCCGGCTTCAACAGTCCCATTCCGATCGTCGTGGACGTGAACGGCGACGAGGGGGCGCCGCAGAGGATCTTCGAGGGTGTGCAGCGTCTCGACGGCGTCGCCTCCGTCGGTGAGCCGCAGCTGAACGACGAGGAAACCGTCGCGATCGTGTTCGTGACCCCGGATTCCGCTCCGCAGGACGAGGCGACCGATGCCCTCGTCGACCGCTTGCGAGACGACGTCGTGCCGACGGCGACCGCGAACGGGGACGCCGTGGCATACGTCTCGGGCCTCACGGCGGCGTTCAAGGACATCGCCGATCGAATCTTCGAGCGGGCGCCGCTGTTCCTGCTCTTCATCATCGGCGTCACGTTGATCGTGCTCGCGATGGCGTTCAGGTCGATCGTGATCGCGGCGACGGCGGCGGTGACGACGATCCTCTCCGCCTTCGTCGGCTTCGGAGTGCTCACGCTGGTGGTCCAGGAGGGCCACCTGCTCAGCCTCATGGGCCTTGATCAGACGGGTCCGATCGAGACCTTCGTGCCGCCCATCACGTTCGCGATCCTCTTCGGGCTGTCCATGGACTACATGGTCTTCCTGATGAGCCGCATCCGGGAAGAGCACGTGCACGGCCTCAAGACGCGGGCTGCGGTCGAGCACGGGATCTCGGCGATCGGCCGGGTGGTCGTCGCGGCGGCGCTGATCATGGGCACGGTCTTCGCGGCCTTCATCCTGAGCGCCGATCGCATCCCGAAGGAGTTCGGCCTCTTGCTCGCGGTCGCGATCCTCACCGACGCACTGATCGTGCGGATGACGCTCGTTCCCGCGTTCCTCACGTTGCTCGGCGAGAGGTCGTGGTACATCCCGCGGTGGCTCGACCGAGTACTTCCGAACGTCACCATCGAGCCGCCGCACGATCGCGAGACGCCGGTTGCCGGCGCCTTCAAGCACCCGGCTGAGCCTGTCAGCGAGGCGTGACGGTTCGGCCGATGAGTTCCAGCCTTCTTGGCGGTCTGAGCTTCTGAGACCGCCAAGAAGGAGGTAGACCGGATGACCATGGACACGCGCACCCGCTGGCTCGCACTGATCGTTCTGTGCCTCGGGGATCTGATGATCGTTCTCGACGTCACGATCGTGGGGGTCGCGCTGCCGTCGATCAAAGAGGATCTCGGCTTCTCCGAAGAGTCGCTCGCCTGGGTGGTCAACGCCTACCTGCTGACCTTCGGCGGCTTTCTCCTGCTCGGCGGGCGGCTGGGCGGTCTTTTCGGGCACCGGCGGCTGTTCCTGATCGGGATCGCGCTCTTCACGGCGGCCTCGCTCGCCTGCGGGCTCGCAGGCTCGCAGGAGGTTCTGATCGTGTCACGGGCAGTCCAGGGTGTCGGGGGCGCGGTCGTCTCCGCAGTCGCGCTCTCGCTGATGATGATGCTCTTCACCGAGCCGACCGAGCGCGCGAAGGCGATGGGCGTCTTCGGGTTCGTCGCCTCCGGCGGCGGGAGCATCGGGGTCCTGCTCGGCGGAGTTCTCACGGACGTGCTCAGCTGGCAGTGGATCTTTCTCGTCAACCTCCCGGTCGGGGTCGCCGTCGTCGCGCTCTCCCTGCGGCTGTTGCCGGCCGCCCCCGGCATGGCCGCGAAGGGGCGCCTCGACATCGCGGGCGCGCTCACGGTGACCGCATCGCTGATGCTCGCCGTCTACGCGATCGTGAACGGGAACGAGACCGGCTGGAGCTCCGGCCGGACCATCGGGCTGCTGGCCGCGGCGGCGGTCCTGATGGGGCTCTTCATCGCGATAGAAGCGCGCGTCCGCGCACCTCTCATGCCACTCGGGCTGTTCCGGCTGCGGAATGTCTCGACGGCGAACGTCGTGGGCGTCCTCTGGGCGGGCGCGATGTTCGCCTGGTTCTTTCTCTCGGCTCTGTACCTCCAGCTCGTGCTCGGCTACAGCCCGCTCGAGGTCGGTCTCGCCTTCCTGCCCGGGAACCTGGTCATGGGAGCGCTCTCGGTCGGCCTCTCTGCCAAGCTCGTGATGCGCTTCGGCATCAGGCTGCCCTTGGGGGCCGGGCTCGTTTTCGCCGCCATCGGACTCGCGCTCCTCGCGCGCGCGCCGGTCGACGGGAGCTTCGTCGTCGATGTTCTCCCGAGCATGATCCTGCTTGGCATCGGCGCCGGCATCGCATTCAATCCAGTGCTTCTCGCAGCGATGAGCGACGTCGAGCCGAGCGAAGCAGGCCTCGCCTCGGGGGTCGTCAACACCTCGTTCATGATGGGTGGCGCGCTCGGGTTGGCGGTGCTTGCAAGCCTCGCTGCTTCGCGGACCGACAGCCTGCTCGCGTCGGGCGACACAGAGCTCGTGGCGCTCGCAGGCGGCTACCACCTCGCGTTCCTCGTCGGTGCGATCTTCGCCGTCGCGGCGGCTGCGATCGGCGTCGTACTCCTGCGGGAGAGTGGCACGGCGGCCGTGCACGCCGAGTCCGGTGCGGAGCCTCACCTGGAGACCGCATAGCGATGGGCGTCGATGCACAGAAGGTCGTCTTGGACATCTCGACGTCGCTCGACGGGTTCGTCGCCGGGCCGAATCCCACGCTCGGGGAACCGTTGGGACGAGGGGGCGAACGGCTTCACGAGTGGGTCTTCGAGCTGGCGAGCTTCCGAGAACGGCACGGCAAGTCCGGCGGCGTACGGAACGCCGACGACGAGGTCGTCGCCGAGTCGCTGGCGGCGACGGGTGCGGTGGTGATGGGCAGGAACATGTTCAGCGGCGGAGCAGGCGCGTGGCAAGACGACCCGAATGCGGACGGTTGGTGGGGAGACACACCTCCTTTCCAGGCTCCGGTGTTCGTCGTCACGCACCACGCCCGAGAGCAGCTCGCGATGGAGGGCGGCACGACTTTCACGTTCGTCACGGACGGCGTCGAGAGCGCGGTCGGACAGGCGCGGGCGGCAGCGGGCGACAAGGACGTCTTGGTGGCCGGCGGCGCGAGCCTCGCTCAACAGGTGCTGGGGGCCGGGCTCCTCGACGAGCTACAGATCCATCTGACCCCGGTCGTACTCGGCGACGGAACCCGGCTACTGGACCACGTCTCCCCGGAGGTCCGGCTAGAAGTGAGTCGCGTCATCGGGTCCCCCTCTGTGACGCATCTCCGGCTTCGTGTCTTGACGTAGTCAGAGCTACGCGCTGACAACATCCCGACGCTCTCGGACCGCTCTTCAATCCGGGAGAAGCGGCATCACGACGCCCGGGCTCCGACCGAGAAGAACCGCTCTCGTCACGGCCGCCGCTCCGAAGCGGCTGCGCACCTCGTCGAGCGCGGCATCGAGAGCGGCGTCATGCCGGCGATCGAGCGGCAACGCGAGTTGGATGGCGTTGACGTCTTCGAGTCCGGTGAGCGAGAGCCCGACGAGCGTGAGGCCCTGCGCCTCGATGATCGGCGCCGCTGTTGCCAGCAGCCCTCGTGCCACATCGAGAAGGTCGCGCGTCTCGGTCGTCGCCTGAGGCAGCGTATGCGAGCGAGTCGCTCGCGAGAAGTCGGCGAAGCGCAACCGGAGGACGACCGTGCGGCAGGCCCGGTGAGCGCCCCGCAGACGCCGGGCAAGGCGGTCGACGAGCCCGACGACGATCGCATCGATGTCGTCGTGCGATCTCGGCCTCCGGCCGAGCGCCCGCTGCGCCCCGATCGATCGCCGGCGGCGGCCGACCCGCACGGGCCGAGGGTCGCGATTGTGAGCGAGGGCGTGCAAGTGCCGGCCCGCGGCACGGCCTAGCATCCAGATGAGCACATGTTCGTCGAGCCGGGCGATCTGGCCGACGGTGGTGATCCCGCGGCTATGGAGCTTCGCCGCGGTCACCCGTCCGACTCCCCAGAGCCGCTCGACGGGGAGCGGGTGGAGAAACGCGAGCTCGCCGTCCGGCGGCACCTCGAGGAGACCGTTCGGCTTGGCGACGCCGCTCGCCACCTTCGCGAGGAACTTCGTCCTGGCGATCCCGACGGTGATGGGAAGACCGACCTGCTCGACAACGTCGTGACGCAGCCGTAGCGCGATCTCCGTGGGCGTCCCGGCAATCCGCCGGAGTCCGCGAACGTCGAGGAAGGCTTCGTCGATCGACAACCCCTCGACGAGCGGCGTCGTGTCGTCGAAGACCGCGAATACGGCCTTGCTCGCCTCGGAGTAGGCGGCCATCCGCGGCGGCACCACGATCGCCTGGGGGCACAGCCGCCGCGCTTGCGCCCCTCCCATCGCCGTGCGGACGCCGTGCGCCTTCGCCTCGTAGCTCGCCGCAAGCACGACGCCCGCGCCGACGATGACCGGGCGCCCGCGCAGTCGCGGATCGTCGCGTTGCTCGACCGAGGCGAAGAACGCGTCGAGGTCGGCATGCAGGATCGTCGCCTCGCAGGACACGAACATATGTTTGCACCATCGCGGCAGTAGCACAGCCCACGGAGCAGCCTCGAATGTCAGCGGGCTCTACGTGCTGACGGTTTTCTCTTATCCCTCGGCTCGATCTTCAAGTACTGAAGGCCCGAGCCGAGCGCCTTGCGACATACGATCGCGGGCGACGCCGCAACCTCGATCTCCCCCCGCGCCACGGCTGGGGCGGCAGTGTTGTTCTCCACCACCAACACTCTGAGTCCACCGAAGCCCCGCGATCGTGGTGGAGGCCACGTCGTCGAGGCACATTCCTGGACTTCGCAGTCGACCGTCCCCGGACGACCTACCCGGGTACGGCTGTGAGCAGAGCGACCGCCGCGATGTACGTGGCGAGCACTAATAACGAGTCTCTTCCGAGGCCGATCACCTTCTTGTCATTTCTCACCAGCAGGCCGTACGCGAAGATGGCCGTCAAGAGCGCGCCGGTGGCGCCTAGCCAGAGCGACTGCGCACTCGCGGTCGGAAGCACGGGGCTCCCGGCTAGCAGATCGGCGAGCAGGAAGAACGTCAGCTGCATCGCGTTGCCGCCGTAGATGTCACTCATGGCGAGGCCCACCTGCCCGAGCCGCACGGCCTCGAAACCGCTCGAGATCTCGGGCAGAGCGGTGACCGCCGCGAGAATCGTCGCACCGAAGACGACCCCGTTCATGCCGAAGTCGCCCGCGAGCTGGTTCCCTGTCTGCTCGAGCATCACACCCGCGACGAGCGTGAGGGCCGAGGCAAGCCCGAACACGCCGACCACGAACTTAGTCGACGAGTTCTTGAAGCGGTTCGGTGCTTCACCTCCGGCAGGTTTGGGCGCGTCGCCGGCGATTACCCAGGCACGTCGGCGACGGGCTCGGTTGAGACCCATGATGCCGAGGAGAAAGAAGACGACGATCGCGATCGAGGCAGGGCTGACCGAGCCGACCGCAGTCGTCTCGGGAAGGTATCCGCCCATGAGCGCGATCGTGACCAGCCCGAGGACGAGCATCGACTCGAGCAGGGGGCTCGCGTCCGCCGCCAGCGAGGTCAGCGGCTGCTTACGGCGCGACGTGGCATCGAGGAACACGAGCACGAGCGTCTGTATCGCAATGCCGCCGAGAAGGTTGCCGACAGCGAGCGAGAGATGGCCGCTGAGCGCCGCCGCCGCGGTGATGGCGAGCTCCGGCAGCGAGCCCGCGAGGCCCAGGAGGAGCATGCCGCCCACGGCGTCCCCGAGGTTGAAGCGGTCGTCGAGGACATCGGTCGCTTTCGAGAGGTAGATCCCGGCGATCCAGGTCGCGACGCCCGCCGCGGCAAAGACGAGAAGGAGTACGGGAGTACCCCAGGAGCTCACCCGACGACCCTAACGCGCTCGGGCGCTCCGCCGACTTCGCCAAAGCAGCAGCGGCTGCCGGGCTGGACGAGCTGGTGGAGATCACTCGCGAGCCATGGAGAGCGGTCAGTTTCCCCAGAGCGGCCGGACCTCGATCGTCCCCATCTGGGCGACAGGGTGCCCTGCCGCGATCTCGACGGCCTCCTCCAGGCTGCCGCACTCGAGGATGTCGAACCCGCCGACCGCCTCCTTCGTCTCGGCGAACGGCCCGTCGGTGACCATCACCTTCCCGTCGCGGACGCGGACGGAGCGCGCCCGGCGAGGAGGAGCCAGCTGATCGCCGGTGACCCAGATGCCCCGAGCCTGGAGGTCGTCGAGCCAGGGGAAGCTCTCCTCGTCCGGAGTGTCAGCCGGATCGGGGTCGGTCTGGGCGTTCATGTTCTCGGCGTCCCAGCAAACCAGCATCAGGAATTTCATCGTCGCTCCTCCTCGTCGTTGGTTCCAGCCGTACCTCTGGACGACGCACGCACAGGACCGAGATCGACACTTGCACCCTCGTTCGCGAAGATCAACGTGACCCAACCCACGAGGGCACGGGCACGTCGTCGACCGTACACGGGCATTCCTGAGCGATCGGGCAGCCCGGGTGCGCCGCCTGGCATCATCTCGGGCCGGACAGAGGAGGCTTGTGCCCACGGGCAAGATGCACGCCGACGAGGTGGACACCGACGTAGCTCTCGTCGGCCGCCTGCTCGCGACGCAGTTTCCGCAGTGGGCGGACCTCCCGATCGAGCCGGTGCCCTCTGCCGGAACGGACAACGCGCTCTTTCGGCTCGGCGACGAGATGGTCGTGCGGCTACCCCGTAGGGAGCGGACCAGCGGGACGCTGGACAAGGAACGCCAGTGGCTTCCGCGACTCGCTCCGCTCCTGCCGCTGGCCGTCCCTGTCCCGCTGGCAGACGGGATGCCCGCCGAGCGCTATCCCTTTGAGTGGTCTGTCTATCGATGGCTGAAGGGCGAGAACGCGACCATGGAGTGCATCACCGATCTGAACCAATTGGCGACCGATCTGGCGCAGTTCGTAGCCGTCTTGCAGGACATCGATCCCACCGGCGGTCCGTTCCCCGGGGAGCACAACTTCTTCCGGGGTTTGCCGCTGGCAACGCGAGACGCTCCGACCCGCGCTGCGATCGTCTCCCTACGCGGCGCGATCGACGTCGGTGCTGTTACCACGGCGTGGGAATTAGCCCTTCGGTCGCCCGAGTGGGAGCAGCCGCCTGTCTGGATCCACGGGGACCTCGACTCACGAAACCTGCTGGTCGAAGAGGGACGGCTCACCGCCGTCATCGACTGGGGTGGTCTGGGTGTGGGCGATCCTGCGTGCGACGTAATGGTCGCGTGGAAGGTCCTCTCTGCGGACACGCGCGAGATCTTCCGAACCGCGCTCGTAGTCGACGAGTCGACCTGGGCTCGGGCTCGCGGCTGGGCGCTCTCCCAGGCGCTGGTGGCCCTCTCCTACTACACCCTCGAGACGAACCCCGTGCTCGTCTTGGAGGCTCAACGATGGATGGCCGAGGTACTCGCCGATGACGCGTGACAACCTCGGGCGGGTCGATCTAACGGAGCTCGAGCCGGAGCAGGACCTCGTTGTCGAACACGATCTCGCCAGTTTGCTCGAAGCCGTACCGCTCGTAGAACGCGATCGGGGTGCCCTCGCCCTGACCGGCACTCGTGCTCAGCACCTCGACTCCCGGCCGGCCTCGGAAGTACTCGACGATCAGGTCGAGCGTCGCCGTGCCGTAGCCTCGTCGCTGGTAGCGCTCGTCGATGAAGAGCTTCCAGAGGTAGTGCGGGATGTAGCCGGGGCCGCCGACCTCGTCGCTGATCATCACGAACCCGACCGGCGTCTCGTCGGCATACACGGCCCAGTACAACGCGCGACCGTCCGGCTCTGCGGCCGCTTCGAGCAGCGAGTCGGCGACGTTGCTGACGAACCGCTGCTGCCCCGGAGATACCTCTAGAGCCTCGACCGCTTCGCGGTTCGAGTCTTCGATCGGCCGAAGCGAGACCATCCCGCTAGCGCCGCCCGTCGAGCCGGATCGTCCACGCGTCGATCGTGTCGACCCGGAGGTGCGTCCCGCTCCACGGATCGCGCGCGAGCGTCGCGCGGACCGCCTCCTCCGACTCGGCCTGACGACGAGCACCACGCGATGCTCGTCGGCGAGCGGTCCGCCCAAGACGACGAACCCTCCGTCTACGAGCCCGTCCATGAAGGACGCGTGCGCAGGCCAGCCGGACTGCTCCTCCAGCGGCCGCGAGGAGTCCCACTCAGGGCCGGAGCGGCGGTTCACGACGAAGAACGTCGCCACGCCGCGTTCTACCAGACGGCAGCCGAATCTACGCCTCGGCCGCCGCTCGCTCGAGAGCGTCGAGCTCGATCTTCCTCATGCTCAGCATCGCCTGCATGACCCGCTGCGACTTCTCCCGGTCGGGATCGCCGAGCAGCTCGATCAGGCGAGTCGGAAAGACCTGCCACGACACGCCGAACTTGTCCTTCAGCCATCCACATGGGCCCTCTTCGCCGCCCTCGCCGAGCTTGCTCCAGAACGCGTCGACCTCCTCCTGCGTCTCGCAGCTCACTTGGAACGAGATGGCCTCGTCGAACGTGAACTCGGGCCCGCCGTTCAAGGCGACGAACTTCACCCCGTCCAGCTCGAAGCTGACGGCCATCACCATCCCCTCCTCACGCGGGCCGGCCTCTCCGTAGTGGGCGACGTCGACGATCTTCGAGTTCGGAAACACCGAAGTGTAGAACTCTGCCGCCTGTTCGCCCTCGGTATCGAACCACAGGCATGGAGCGATCTTCTCAATCATCTCTGTCCTTTCCCGCACAGGTCGATCGAATGGCGCTTCCCTCTTTAGACCACCGCGCCGGCGAGAAGTCATCGGTCCAGTCGGGAAACAGGCCACGGGACGGGCTCGCAGAGCACCTATTCGGGAAGCCAGCCCTCGCGGTAGCCCGTGTACTCGCGTCTTGTAAGTCGCTTGTACGCCTCCTGCGCGTCGGTTGTCTCCTGCTCGACCCCCGCACTGTGGCGAAGCGCAGCCTCGTCGAGGCTGTAGCCGCCCCAGCCCGGTCCATTCTGGTGCTCACGGGCGCCGACCGCGAGCACGACACAAGGTCCGCTGCCCGCTCCGACAATCGTGTGCTTGGTCCCGGCGGGGCAATGCACGAGATCCCACTGTCGAAGCAGACGTTCCTCGCCCTCGACGATGAGCAGCGCCTCGCCTGAGAGCACGAGGAAGTCTTCCTGATCGGCCTCCCAGTGGTACATCGCCATCGGCACCCCCGGCTCGAAAACGCTGAGATTGATCCCCAGCTGCGCGAAGTCCGTATCCCCTTCGAAGTCGCAGATCGCGGAGCGCTCCGGCGCGTGCACCCAGCGCGACTCACGCGCGTTCAAGACGAACCAGCCGGCCCCGGTGGGAACGAGCCCGTGCTCGTTCGACTCCAGCCGCGCCTCAGAAGCCATCGCTCGGGAGCTTGCCGCAACAGTGCGGCCCAACGCAACGCCACTCGAGAGGCTGCGTGCTGGACTTCGCCGCGTCAGACACGGCCGAGTGCCGTCCAGGCTCGCGCCGAGACCGCAAAGGGCGGTGCCGGAAGTCGCTCTCTACAGCGCTCGCGAAGTTGCTCTCGGCGCTCCGTGTCGAGCCCGGCGACATACGCGCCGGCCGGGCCGACGCCGAGCGTGTACGGCTCCCACCAGTCGTCGAACGTCGGGTGCTCCACGCTGACCGACAGTGCGCTCTCCTCGACCTCGTGCAGCCCTGCTGCCCGGAAGAGCTCTGAAAGGTCACCCTCGCGGGCTCCTGCCAAGCGCGATTCATCCTCGACTTCGGCGTCGAGCTCGCGCACGCTCTCCCAATAGACGCTCAGCGGGCCGTGGCCGCCGCCGTGGTCCCAGACGCACGCTGCGATGACACCACTCGGCCGAGTCACGCGGCCCATCTCACGCAAGCCGGCGACCGGGTTCTCCATGAAGTGCACCACGAGCTGTGCCAGGCTCGCGTCGAAGGCATCGTCTCGAAACGGCAGCTCCTCGGCGGGTGCACGATGCACGGTGGCCTCGGGATAGCGCTCCCGAACCGCGGCGACGAACGGTTCGGAGGGGTCGACAGCGGACACAGCGCCCGGTTCCAGACGACTGACCAGCTCGGCCGTGAGCGCTCCAGGCCCGCAGCCCACGTCGAGCACGTGCTGTCCGCTCGACACGCCCGCAAGATCCGCGAACTGTGGAGCGAGCGGCACCGAGTACCGCCCCATGAACCGGTCGTACGCATCGGCGGCAACAGCGAAGCTCATCGGGCCCAATCTACGTGCCCGGGTAGGGCACTGTGCGTCTTGGTGTGCTCATGAGCTCGGCTTGGGGCAGAGTGGGTGCGTGGAAGTGGTGGCGTCGCAGCAGCTCTCCGCTCTAGCGCGCGTAGGCGGCCTGCTGGAGGATGCGGGAATCGACTCGTGGCTATTCGGCGGCTGGGCCGTCGACTTCTACGCGGGCTCCGTCACGCGACCGCACGAAGACGTCGACCTGGCCATCTGGCTGGAGGATCTTCCGCGAATCGCCGAGCTCCTCGAAGCCGACGGCTGGCGACACGCACCGGCTGCAGACGAGGACGGCGGCACCGGCTATGAGCGCGGACCGGTCCGGCTCGAGCTCACGTATCTCGTCCGCGACGGCGACGGACGCATCTTCACACCCTTGCGCCACGGAGCGGCCGTGTGGCCCGACGAGGCGCTCTCGAACGACGTCGGTGAGCTCCGCGGCGTGCGCTCGCGTCTCGTTGCGCTCGCATCGCTCGTGCGGGACAAGTCGTCGCCTCGCGACGACCCTGCAGATGCCGCGAAGGATCGTGCCGATTTCGAGCAGCTGTCCCGGCGCGGAGCTTGAGCATGCCGGCGACGTTTCCGGCCTTGGAGCGGCGGGTATTCGCAAACCAGACAGCCATGATTGGAGGCGGCATGCTTGGCCTGACCAGACAGAGTCGAATGGAGAAGGTGAAGGACGCTTTGGCAGAGGTCGTGACGTACACGGACGAGCTCGTTCGTGACGAACGGCTGCGTTCACACGTGCGTTCCGCGGTCGACCATGGCGCGGCTGCCACCGGCCGGCTTCGACATGACATCGGTGGGGGCAACGTCACCTCGCGCCTGGCAGCGGACAAGAAGCTGCGCAAGAACTTACGCGCGCTGCTCGACGACATCGACCGCGCAGGCGATCGGCTGCGGCGCAAGCGAACCCACAGGGTCCGAAATGCACTGTTGATCGTGGCGGGCACCGGAGCGGCTGTCGCAGTGGTTCCGAATGCGCGTCGGTGGGTCGCGGATCGTATGTCTGCGTCCCAGAACGGTCACATGCCCGCGGACGCGGCGACGGCGTAAGTCCGAGGCTCGGCAGGCGAGGAAGCCGAATCTTCCATCAAGCTAGAGCACGCTCGGGCATCGCGAGGGCATGTCGCCGGAAGGCGTTCAGGCGACATGCCCTCGCATGTCGCCGGAAGGCGTTCAGGCGAGGCTTTCGATGATTCGGACGACTTCGTCTGGTAAGTTCCTCTCTTCTCGGGTTCCGCGACCCTACCGTTGTCGTGAGTAGCGAGCAGTCTTTTTCGCAGGTATTAACGCAGGATTGACGATCCACGAAACACGCTAAGACCGCTCAAGTGGAGTTCCCCCGCTTCCGTGGACAGGGTTTGATTAGGCAGCTTGTTCTTGTTCGATGACGGGTAGGTGCATCTTCTCGTAGTCGTCGGGGGAGCGCTGTCCGAGGGTGCTGTGGCGTCGTTCACG
>JACCWU010000301.1 GCA_013697465.1 Actinomycetota bacterium
GAGCGAGCTCGAAGGGAGGGCGACACGCCTCGGCTGCGATCTCGACCAAGCGCACGTCGTTCTGGTCGCAGAGCCGGCTGACGAAGGTTTCGAGCGCGCGCTCCGGTCGGCCGCTCCCGGCTCGCTCTTCGACCGCCGTGAGGACTCTCTGCGTGCACTCGTGAAGCTCCCCACCGCAAGCGCCGAGCCCCTTCTCGCGAGGCTGCGTCGAATCCAGGCCGAGCTTCCGCGACCGCTCTCGGTCGGCATCTCGAGCGTCTGCCAGGGCGAGACGTTCGCGGACGGCTTCGCGGAGGCTCAACAGGCGCTCTTGGGAACAGTCGTCCTGCACGCCGAGCCGGCTGTTCTCTCGTACGAGGACCTGGGCGCCTACAAGTACCTGCTGCGGATCGCGGTGGACGGCGGCATCCGCGATGAGACCGTCGACGCGGTCTCGAAGATCGCGGCGTACGACGCCCAGCGGGGCGCGCAGCTCGTCACGACGCTCGAGGAGTTCCTGCGGCGCCACGGCTCGATCAGCGCGACCTCCGAGGCGCTGTACGTCCACCCGAACACGCTGCGCCAGCGACTGCGCCGGGTGGCCGAGCTCTCCGGGCTCGACCTGCGCCGCGACGACTGGCTCGCCATCGAGATCGCCGTGAAGATGGTGAAGCTGCAGCAGGCACTCGGGACCGCGAAACCGCACACATGAACGCGGCGAAGGTGTGGAGGACGCGCACCTTCATCTCGGCGAGGGGGCGTGGTAGCTGTATGCCCCCACGTCCAGGGAGGCGCTCTTATGGGTGGAACCGCGGTCGATGCGGTGTGGAATCAGATGCAGGAGCGCGGGGTCGAGTTCGTCTTCGCGCAGTTCGTCGACATGTATGCACGGCCGAGCGCGAAGCTCGTTCCCGTCGGCTCGCGCGAGGCGTTCGACGGGCTTCTCGAGGAGGGGGCCGGCTTTGCCGGGTTCGCTGCGGGCGAGATCGGTCAGGTGCCGAGTGACCCTGACATCGCCGCGATCCCGGATCTCGCGAGCTACACCCCCGTACCCTGGCAGCAGAACCTCGCGCGCTTCGCCTGTGACGTCACCGTCGAGGGCGAGGAGTGGCCGTACTGCCCCCGCACGATCCTCCGGCGCATGCTCGCCCGGGCCCGCGCGGAGGGCTACGAGTTCAAGATGGGGCTCGAGCTCGAGTACTTCCTCGTCAAGCAGCGCGAGGACGGGTCGATCGAGATCGCCGATCCGTACGACACGCTCGACAAGCCCTGCTACGACATGTCCGGCCTCACGCGCCGGTACGACTTCCTGACCACGGTCTCCCGGTACTGCAACAACCTCGGCTGGGGCAACTACGCGAACGACCACGAGGACGCGAACGGGCAGTTCGAGCAGAACTTCACCTACGAGGACGCGCTGACGAGCTGCGACCGGGCGATCTTCTTCCGCTACATGGTGCACACGCTCGCCGAGCAGAACGGGATGATCGCGACCTTCATGCCCAAGCCGTTCTCGAACCTGACGGGAAACGGATGCCACTTCCACATGTCGCTGTGGGACGGCGACACCAATCTCTTCATGGACGAGTCCGATCCGCGCGGCCTGGGCCTCTCCGAGCTCGCGTACCACTTCATCGGCGGGCTGAAGGAGCACGCCCGCGCCACGAGCGCGCTGACCGCGCCGACGGTCAACTCCTACAAGCGCCTCAAGGTCGGGACCACGGCCAGCGGCGCGACGTGGTCGCCGGTCTGGATCTCGTACGGCTACAACAACCGCACGCAGATGCTCCGCATCCCCGGGCCGGGGCGGATCGAGGACAGGACGATCGACGGCTCCTGCAACCCGTACCTGGCGGCGGCCAGTGTGCTCGCGGCCGGCCTCGACGGGATCGACCGGAAGCTCGACGCCGGCGACCCGAACGCGGAGAACCTGTACGCGATCCCCTACGACGAGCTCAAGAGTCGCGGTCTCGAGACGCTGCCGGCCACCCTGCTACAGGCGACCTACGAGCTGGAGCACGACGACGTGCTGCGACAGGCACTCGGGCGGGGGCGCGACGAGGACTACGTCGACTACGTGATCCGCGTGAAGCGCGAGGAGTGGAACCGCTATCACGAGCAGGTCACGCCGTGGGAGATCCGCGAGTACCTCACGAGGTTCTAACCGGAGACGGGCGCTTGTGACGATCAGTTACAAGGTATGTGGAGCTTTTCTCCATATCGGTCTCGGCCAAAGATGCTGGATTAGCTGAGGTTCCAGCTCATCCCTATGTGTACCTTCTGAACATATGTGCGGAATCGTGGGGCTCTTTGCAAAATCAGCCGAGGTCGAGGACCGGCTCGGTGAGCACCTTGCCGCGATGCTCGCGCAGATGTCCGATCGCGGGCCCGACAGCGCGGGTGTTGCCGTCTACCGCAATCCCGCCCCCTCCGGCTCGAGCAAGCTGACGCTCTACTCCGCCGATCCGAGCGAGGACTGGGTGGCGGTCGCGCGTGCGCTCAGCAACGCGCTCGGCGGCTCGCCCGAGCCCGCCGTTCGCGCGAGCCACGCGGTTGTCGTCGTCGAGACGGATGCGCTCGATGCGGAAAGCTGGGTTCGGAGCAACCGGCCGGACCTGCGCGTGATGAGCGCCGGGAGCGTCATCGAGATCTACAAGGAGACCGGCCTCCCGCACGAGTTCGTCGCGCAGTTCGGCATCGCCGACTTCGAGGGGACCCACGCGCTCGGCCACACGCGCATGGCGACGGAGAGCCGTGTGACCACCGCGGGCTCGCATCCGTTCTCGACCGGGTTCGACCTCTGCCTCGTCCACAACGGCTCGCTCTCGAACCACAACCGGCTGCGCGAGAACCTCCGCCACGAGGACATCGAGTTCCAGACCGAGAACGACACGGAGGTCGCCGCCGGCTACCTCTCCTGGCGGATGCGCGAGGGCGCCTCGCTCGAGGAGGCGCTCGAAGGCTGCCTCGACGATCTGGACGGCTTCTACACCTTCGCCGTCGGAACCGCGGACGGGTTCGCGGTCCTGCGCGACCCGATCGCGTGCAAGCCGGCCGTGCTCGCCGAGACCGACGACTGGGTCGCGATGGGCTCGGAGTGGCGTGCGATCGCGGTGCTGCCCGGCGCGGCGGAGGCGGAGATGTGGGAGCCGGAGCCCGGCGTGGTCTACGTCTGGGAGAAGACAAAAGTCTGATGGCCGCGGTGCCGGCCGAGGAGGTGGCCGTCGAGGTCGTCGATCTCGGCGAGACGCGGCTCCGCGATCTGAACCAGCGCCTGCACGACATCTCGTCCGCTCCCGGCCCGCGGGCGTGGCGGGTGCTGAACCCGAACGGCGCGCACGCGCTCGCATGTGGCATCGATGCCGACATCGAGGTCGAGATCGAGGGCCACGTCGGCTACTACTGCGCCGGGATGAACAAGCGCGCGACGGTTCGCGTGCACGGGAACGCCGGTCCCGGCCTCGCCGAGAACATGATGTCGGGCAAGGTGATCGTGGACGGGAACGCGAGCCAGTCCGCGGGCGCGACCGGCCGCGGCGGCCTGCTCGTCGTACACGGGGACGCGTCGGCGCGCTGCGGCATCTCGATGAAGGGGATCGACATCGTCGTCGGCGGATCGGTCGGCCACCTGAGCGCGTTCATGGCGCAGACCGGCTGCCTGGTCGTCTGCGGCGACGCCGGCGATGCGCTCGGCGACTCGATCTACGAGGCGCGGCTCTACGTGCGCGGCGACGTTGCGGGCCCCGGCGCGGACTGCGTCGAGAAGGAGCTCCGCGAGGAGCACGCTGCCCAGCTCGCCGGCCTGCTCGACGTCGCCGGAATCGATGCCAACCCAACCGAGTTCCGGCGGTACGGCTCGGCACGGTCGCTCTACAACTTCAAGATCGACAACGCGGGCGCGTACTGATGGCGCAGGAGGCCGAGCGACCGTGGGGGCTCCGCGAGTCCTACCTCTTCGACCGCAACGTCATCGCCGAGATCCACCGCGCTGCGCGGGAGGGGATCTACGACATCCGCGGCTTCGGCGCCAAGCGCCACGTCCCTCACTTCGACGACCTTCTGTTCCTCGGAGCCAGCGTCTCGCGCTATCCGCTCAAGGGCTACCGCGAGCGCTGCGCGTCGGACGTCACGCTCGGAACGCGCTTCGCGAAGAAGCCGCTCGAGCTGAAGATTCCCGTGACGATAGCGGGGATGAGCTTCGGCGCTCTCTCGGCGCCCGCGAAGGAGGCCCTCGGCCGCGGCGCGAGCGAGGTCGGCACCTCCACGACGACGGGCGACGGCGGGATGACGCCCGAGGAGCGCGAGCACTCGAAGACACTCGTGTACCAGGTGCTGCCCTCGCGCTACGGGATGAACCCCGACGACCTGAGGCGTGCGGACGCGATCGAGGTGGTCGTGGGCCAGGGAGCGAAGCCGGGGGGCGGCGGGATGCTCCTCGGCCACAAGATCTCCGACCGCGTGGCCGAGATGCGCGACTTGCCGAAGGGCATCGACCAACGGAGCGCCTCCCGTCACCCCGACTGGACGGGGCCGGACGATCTCGAGATCAAGATCGGCGAGCTCCGCGAGATCACCGACTGGGAGAAGCCGATCTTCGTCAAGGTCGGCGCGAGCCGAACCTACTACGACGTGCAGCTCGCCGTGAAGGCAGGTGCGGACGCGATCGTCGTCGACGGGATGCAGGGCGGCACGGCCGCGACGCAGGACGTCTTCATCGAGCACGTCGGGATCCCGACGCTCCCGGCCGTCCGCCTCGCCGTGGACGCCCTCCAGGAGCTCGACATGCATCGAAAGGTGCAGCTCGTGATCTCCGGCGGGATCCGGACCGGGGCTGACGTCGCGAAGGCGCTCGCGCTCGGGGCCGATGCCGTCTCGATCGGAACGGCCGCCCTGATCGCGATGGGCGACAACAGCCCCG
>JACCWU010000330.1 GCA_013697465.1 Actinomycetota bacterium
CCTGGTACCGATGCTGTTTCCTCTTGCGCCGGCTCAGCCACGGCGGTAGTTCGGCGCTTCCTTCGTGATCGTCACGTCGTGCGGGTGGCTCTCGCGCAGCCCGGCGCCGGTGATCCGGACGAACTGCGCCGCCATCATCTCCTCCACCGTCGCGGCGCCGCAGTAGCCCATCGCCTGCCGCACCCCGCCGACCAGCTGATGGAGCACGGGCCGGAGCGGCCCCTTGTAGCTCACCCGGCCCTCGATCCCCTCCGGGACGAGCTTGTCCACGTCCTCGACGTCGCCCTGGAAGTAGCGATCTTTCGAGAACGAGCGCGCCTTCATCGCTCCGAGCGAGCCCATGCCGCGGTACTCCTTGAACCGCTCGCCCTGCGCGACCATCACCTCCCCGGGCGCCTCGTCCGTGCCCGCGAGCATCGAGCCGAGCATGACGACGTCCGCCCCGGCCGCGATCGCCTTTGCGATGTCGCCCGAGCTTCGGATCCCGCCGTCCGCGATCACCGGTACGTAGTGGTCGGCGAGCGCCTGCGCGGCGTCGTAGACCGCTGTGATCTGCGGAACGCCCACGCCCGCGACCACCCGCGTCGTACAGCTGCTCCCGGGCCCCTGCCCCACCTTCACCGCGTCCGCCCCCGCATCGACGAGCGCGAGCGCGCCCTCGCCGGTCGAGATGTTCCCGGCGATCAGCTCGACGTCGTGCGCGGCCCTGATGAGCCGTACGACGTCGAGGACACCGTGAGAGTGGCCGTGCGCCGTGTCCACGACGAGCACGTCTACCTCCGCCGCGACCAGCGCGGCGGCGCGCTCCAGCGCGTCCGTCCCGACACCGACGGCAGCGCCGACGCGCAGCCGGCCCTGCTCGTCCTTCGTGGCGTCCGGGTACTTGACTCGCTTGGAGATGTCCTTCACGGTGATGAGGCCCTTGAGCTGTCCGTCGGCATCGACGACCGGGAGCTTCTCGATCTTGTTGCGGTGGAGGATCTCCTCGGCCTCCTCGAGCGTCGTGCCGACGGGCGCGGTGACGAGATTCCGGCTCGTCATGAGAGCGGACACGAGCTGCGAGGTGTCGGTCTCGAAGCGGAGGTCGCGATTGGTGAGGATCCCGACGAGGACGCCATCGTCGTCCACGATCGGGACGCCGGAGATCCGGTAGCGCTCCATCAGCTCCAGGGCGTCGGCGACGGAGTGATCGACGCTGAGCGTGACCGGCTCGACGATCATCCCCGACTCCGAGCGCTTCACCTTGTCGACCTCGGCGACCTGGTCCTCGATCGAGAGATTGCGGTGCACGATGCCCAGGCCTCCCGCGCGGGCCAGTGCAATGGCGAGCCGCGCCTCGGTGACCGTATCCATCGCGGCCGAGACGATCGGGATACGGAGCGAGATCGTCGGCGTGAGCCGCGTGACGGTCGAGACGTCGTTCGGGAGCACGCTCGACTCGGCGGGGAGCAGGAGCACGTCGTCGAAGGTGAGCCCTTCCTTGCCGAACTTCCGCTCGAACGCGATCAGGCGGTCGATCTCGTCCTGGCGGATCTCTGTCTCCATCGCGTGACGTTAGCAGCGTCCGGTGACGTCCTCAGCCAACCTCGATGCCGAGCTCGGCGAAGCGTTCACGATCCCGTTCTGCTCCGGTCATATCGCCCTTGGCCCGGCGGATGGCGAGCGCCTCTTCCGCCGGCTCGGCGGCCTCGACGGACCGACCCAGGAGCGCAAGCGTCTCCGCGAGCATGCGCCGCGTCCAGGCGTGCGTTTCAAAGAAATCAGTGGCCTCTGCCAGCTCGATTGCCCGACGAGCACCCGCCTCGGCCTCGTCATGTCGGCCCTCACCGGCCGAGAGGGTGGCCTGCAGCCCTTCCAGGAGAATGAAGTTCACGACGTCTTCGGTGCTCGTCAGCTCGCGACCTCGCGTACAGAACTCCTGGGCCTCGCTCAGCCGGCCTCGGGAGTAGAGGCAGTCGGCGAGGTACAGCGCCGTCGTCGACGCGTACCCGTGATCGCCCAGCCGTTCGAGCTCCTCGAGACCTTCTCTCAACACGCGCTCCCTCGCATCGTCATCCCCTGCCCGCCAAGCGTCCAACGACTCGAACATCGCCATCGCCGCGGCGAAGACGGGGAGGCCGGCGTCGCGCCAGGTTTGGCGTCCACCCCGCACCAGTATCCGCGCACTGTCGAACTCACCCTGCATGGCCGTGAGTTGTCCGATCATGATGGAAGCGAGCGCCTCGACCAGCGTGCCGTACGCTCCCAACCGTATCTCCTCAACACGCTCGATCGCCTCGTGGACAGCCATCGGGCCGAGGGCGTAACAGGCGCAGATCCAGACCAAGTTGTCTCGAACACGACGCCCGCTCTCCGCAAGCTTCGCGTGGGCGATGGAGCGCTCGGAGGCTGCCGCGCATTCCGCAGCTCTGCATCGGATCCATGCCTCGAAGGCGACACTCTGCCAGTAGAGAGCGAGTCCCTCCGCATTTCCGGCGCCTTCGAGGATCTGCCCTGCCTCCTCCCACCTCGCGTGCCGACTGGCGGACATCGACCCGC
>JACCWU010000001.1 GCA_013697465.1 Actinomycetota bacterium
GCCTGTGGCCGACTGCGCTGTAGGCGAGTGCCCCGGCGAGTCCCGCGCCTCCGAGGACTCCGTACATGAGGCCCAGGGCGGTCGCGTCCCCATACGCCTCCCGGGCGAGCACGGGCATCACTACCGGGAAGGGTGCGTCCAGGAAGTTGGTAAGCAGCACCGTGAGGACGATTGCGCGGATCAGACGGTGACTCCAGATGAACCGCATTCCCTCCACGAGATCCGCCAGGAAGCGCCCAGGCGGCTCCGCGTCAGGGTCGCGCTGCACACGCGGCACGGCCCCGGCCACTATCGCCGCTGAGACGACGAAGCTCACGGCGTTCAACCACAGTGCGTTGGTTGCGCCAAGGCTCGCCACGAGGATGCCTCCGAGAGGCCCGCCGACGAGCACCGAGCCGTTCTGGATACTCCCCCGGATCCCGCTCGCCCGCTCCATCCGAATGTCCGCGAGCTCGACGAGATCCGGGAAGAGCGCCTGCCTCGCGGTCGCGCCTGGCGCGTCCAGCAGGGCGCCCAGGAACACGAGCGCCATGAGCTGCCAGAGCTCGATTCCGACGGTCGAGTGGAGGAGAGGTATCGCGGCGACCGCCGCGGCGCTCGCGAGGTCGGCGATCACGCTCGTCGTCCGAAAGCCGAGCCGGTCCACGATGACTCCTCCGAAGAACGCAGCGAGCACCGCGGGGAGGAAGTTGAAGAAGACCGCGAGGCCCGTGAGCGCCGGGCTTCCCGTCGTTATGAGCACGTACCACGGGATCGCGAGCTGCGCGACGGCGTTGCCGACGAGCGAGATCGAGTCGGCGACGTACAGCGCGTAGAGCGGCCGCCGTCTCATCGCGGTCGCACGTTAAGCCGTCACTACAATCCGCCGCGCTGTGAACGTCGTCGTCTACGTCTCCGACGCGCTGCGCGCGGACCACCTCGGCTGCTACGGCGCCCGCTTCCTCAACACGAGGACGATCGACGAGCTCGCCGCGGGAGGCGTTCGCTTCGACCAGGCGATCAGCGCTGCGCCGTGGACGGCCCCCTCGATGACGTCGATGGTCACCGGGCTCTATGCGCACCACCACGGCTACCTGCACTGGGATGCCAAGCTCGACCCCACGATCGAGACGCTCTTCCGAGCGGTCTCCGCCCACGGCTACGAGGTCGGCACGTTCGTGTTCGACACGAGCTACCTCTTCAAGGACATGCCCGAGGCGAACGTGCTCGGGACGAGCGAGACGCTCGACGGCGCCATCGCCTGGCTGCGCGAGAACCGGTCGAGCCCGTTTCTCCTCTTCTTCCACAACTGGGCGACTCACATGCCCTACGACATCCTCCACTCCGAGCGCAAGGACTGGCTCGCGGCCAAGCAGGAGGTGATCGGCGGCATCCAGTCCGACTCCGCCTGGGCACTCGAGGCGATGCGGGAGGGCTACCGCGTAGCGGTCGAGCGTCAGTCGGAGACGCTCGTGGCGGGGATGCTCGAAGAGCTCGAGAGCCTCGCGCTGCGGGAGAGCACGGTGTTCGCCTTCCTCTCCGACCACGGCGAGTCCTGGGGTGAGCGCTTCACCTCGAAGGAGGACGTGAAGGGCGTCTACCACATGCACGGCGCGACGCTCTACGACGAGGTTATCCAGGTGCCGCTGATCCTCTCCGCGCCGGGTCAGCTCGACCCGGGCGTCGTCGCGGAGCAGGTGCGTTCTGTCGACCTCATGCCCACGCTGCTCGAGCTGACCGACGTCCCGAGCGGGGAGCTCGACGGCATCTCGCTCTTCGATGAGGAAGGCGATCGGCCGGCGATCATCGCAGGGACCGACATGGGAGCGCTTACGAAGCTCGCCGTGCGCATGCCGCCGTGGAAGCTCATCCTCGACGTCGAAAGCGGCGAGGAAGAGGCGTACCGGTTCGACCTCGATCCGAGGGAGCGCGACAGCCGGCCGGCTGACGCGCCGGCGGCGCTTCGCGAGCTCGTCTTCCGCGAGCTCGAGTCCGCCGAGCGCCGCGAGCTGACGGAGGAGGAGGAGGCGACCGTCACGCAGCGGCTCGCGGACCTCGGCTACCTCTAGCGATGACCAGCCTGGCCACGCTCTACGAGCGGATGTTCTTCATCCGCCGCTTCGAGGAGACGCTGCTCGACCTCTTCGCCCAGGGGAAGCTGGTGGGTACGACGCACACGTACATCGGCCAGGAGGCGAACGCGGTCGGGATCGTCGATCACCTCGCGCCGGAGCGCGACGTCGTCTTCTCCAACCACCGCTGTCACGGCCACTACCTCGCCTTCACAGACGACGCGTTCGGGCTGCTCTCCGAGGTGATGGGGAAGGCGACCGGCACCTGCGGCGGCAAGGGCGGGAGCCAGCACCTGTGCAAGGGCAACTTCTACTCGAACGGCGTACTCGGGAGCATCGTCCCGGTCGCGACCGGAATCGGGCTCGCCGAGAAGAAGAAGGGAACGGGCGCCGTTTCCACCGTCTTCCTCGGCGACGGCACCCTCGGCGAGGGCGTCACGTACGAGTCCCTCAACATGGCGTCGCTCTGGAGGCTTCCAGTGCTCTTCGTGGTCGAGAACAACCACTACGCGCAGTCGACCCCCGTCGAGCTCGAGCTCGCCGGATCGATTGCGGCGCGCGGTGCGGCCTTCGGGATAGAGGTCGCGGAGCTCGACACGACCGACGTCTCGGAGGTACACGAGGCCGCCGGTCGCGCCATCGGTCGGATTCGCGAGACCGGCGAGCCCTATTTCCTCGTGCTGCACACGTATCGCTTCAGCCCGCACTCGAAGGGCGACGACAATCGCGACCTGGCGGAGATCGAGGAGCGCCAGCAGCGCGATCCGCTGAAGATCGCAGGCGAGCGGCTCGACCAGACCGAGCGCGGCCGGATCGAGGCAACGTGCGAGAGCCGGCTAGCCGAGACGGTCGCAGCAGCCGAAGCGGCGCCCGCAGCAGCGCCGGAAGCAGCATGAGCAACGCTCGCCTCCGGCTCGCGTTCACCAGTGAGAGAGCATTGGAAACCATGTTTCCCCTCGGTGCCCCCTTCTTCCTGAGAACGTGGGGA
>JACCWU010000067.1 GCA_013697465.1 Actinomycetota bacterium
CCCCACTCGTTTCAGCGCGCAGGCTCGAGAGCCTCCGCGGGGGGCCGGCGCGCGAGCACGATCGCGAGCGCCGGAGCGACGACGGCGACAGCCGCGGCGATTGCGACAGCCGCAACTCCCCACTGCGTGTACGCCGCCCCGCCGAGCAGGGCGAACCCAGCCCCGAGAAGTCCTGCCGCCAGGTCCGTGCTGCCCACGAGGCGCCCTCGCTCGACCGGGGTCGCGTGGGAGATGAGCTCCGCAGTGGCCGCGACGTAGGACACGTTCCAGCCGAGCCCGAGCAGGAAGAGGGACACGGAGGTCGCGGCAATCGACTCGGCCCAGGCGAGCACGACCGCCGAGACGGCCATGATCGCGAGCCCCGAGACGAGTGCCTGTCTGCGGCCGACGCGGTCGATCAGCTCGCCGATGACGAGCACGAGGGCGTACATGCCGACGATGTGCAGGCTGATGACCGTGAAGACATCGGCCTGGTCGTGACCGTGGCCGACCATGATGTAGCCGGTCAGGTTCATCACTCCGACCATCACCGTGAAGCTCGCGAGTGCGGCGATGACCGCCGACGGCACGCCGGGCCGGCGGAGGATCTCGCCGAGCGGGGCCGCTGGCGCGTGCGGCACGGAGGTCTCATCTGCCAGGTGTAGCTCGAGCGCGATCGTCCTCGGGTCGGGACGAATGCTTAGCGCGAGGACGATGCCGAGGACCGCGATCGCTGCCGCGGCGAACCAGGGGATGACCAGCGTGTCGAGCTCGAGATCCTTGCCCGCGAAGAGCGGGCGGAAGACGAGCGGTCCGAGCGCGGCGCCAAAGAGCGCTCCGAAGAGGACGTAGGAGATCGCCCGCGCGCGACGCTCGGGCGGGACCATGTCCGCCGCGGCCGTCCGTGCGAGGAGAACGCTCCCGCTCATCGCGCCCACGGCGAGAAAGCCGAAGACGACGAGGGCGGCGTTGTCGAAAGCGCAGCCGAGCGCCGTCAAGCAGCAGCCGATCGAACCGACCGCGAACCCGCCGGCGATGACGGGCATGCGGCCGAGCCGGTCCATCAGCCGTCCGGCTGGAAGCGCCGCGAGCGCACCGGCGACCAGGAAGATCGCCGGCCCGAGGCCGAGGATCGACTCGATTCCCGTGACGAGGACGAGCGTGATCGTCGCCACCGCAACGATGAGCTGCAGCACGCCCGAGAGCACGAGCAGACAGAGACTGAGGAGAATGGTGTTACGCCGGACCGGATACGAAGTCGCCGCGATCGAGCCATTCAACCAGCCCCGCACGGAATGCCGCCGCGCCGCCATGGGAAGGGTGCCGCACGTACGGAGCGTCCAACCGCCCGGCGGCGAGCCGACCGACCGCGATCGTGCGCCGCCCCCTCGTCAGCTCATCGAGGAACGGCGCCGCGGCTTCGGTCTCGGTTCGCGTGGGTCGCCGATTCGTGCAGGCCGTCCCCGGATGGGTCGGCACGACGTTCCAGAGCAGCACGCGCTCCGCGAGCGCGAGCTCCGCGAGCACACGGTGAACCACGGTCGCCGTCGCCTCCGCAGGGCCGATGCCCGTGACTTGCCGTTCGGAGGTGAACGGGATTCCGGAGACCCGCGCGCCGCGAAACCCGGCCGCCTCGCCGACGAGCACGAGAGGTGCATCCCAGCGGCTTTCGAGGTACTCGACGAGCCTCGCGCGCAAGGTCGGGGCCCGAGGCCCTCCGGCGTACTGATTGAAGGTGTCCCCAATCCGGCACGCGGCGAGCGTCGCGACGAATGCTTCGCGGGTTACCATGGAGCGAGCAGCGTAAGGGGAGCTCGGGGCAACCGGGCTGAGAGGGCGGCTGAGCGCGCCGCCGACCCGCAGAACCTGATCTGGGTAATGCCAGCGGAGGAAAGACGTGTCGGAAGAGGTCGTGGTGGTCGTGGCAGGCGGGAATCCTCCCGATCCCGAGTCCGCACTCGGCGTGCCGCTCGGCGCACCCGTGATCGCCGCGGACAGGGGGCTCGAGCACGCGCTCGCGCTCGGCCTCGAGGTGACAACGGTGGTCGGGGACCTCGACTCGGCGTCCCCCACGGCGGTCGCAGCAGCCGAGTCCGCCGGCGTGCAGATCGTTCGGCACCCAACCGAGAAGGACGCGACCGACCTGGAGCTGGCGCTCGACGCCGCCCTCGAGCTCGGCCCCGCGCGGATCGTCGTCCTCGCGGGAGATGGAGGCCGGCTCGACCACCTGCTCTCGACGCTCCTGCTCCTCGGCTCCGGAAGGTACGCGCACGTCCAGGTCGACGCTGCGATCGGCCGGGCACGCGTGCACGTCGTCCGAGACGAACGAGAGCTCTCCGGCGAGCCGGGCGAGCAGCTCTCGCTTCTCGCGCTCCACGGCCCGGCCGAGGGCGTCCGCACGGAAGGTCTCGGGTACGCGCTCGCGGGTGAGACGCTTGCTCCGGGGTCGAGTCGCGGGGTCTCGAACGTCTTCGTCTCGAACCTGGCACGAGTCACGCTCGAGCACGGCGTTCTCCTTGCAATCCGCATCCCAGCGAGGGTCAGGGCATCGCGTGACTGACATTGCAACGACCAGTTGCAAGGGGTTGTGTGCGGTCGCGAGCGTGCTTGCGTTGGCTCTAGCCGGTTGTGGCGGCGGGCAATCGCCGAACGAGGTCGTCCTCGTTACGCACGACTCGTTCGTCGTCTCCGACGACGTCACGGCCGCCTTCGAGCGCGAGAGCGGCCTCGAGCTCCGGATCCTCCAGACGGGCGACGCGGGCGAGGCGCTCACGAAGGCGCTCCTCACAGCCGGCAACCCACAGGGTGACGTCTTCTTCGGCGTCGACGACAACCTGCTCTCGCGTGCGCTCGCGGGCGATCTCTTCGAGCCCTACGAGTCGCCTGCGCTCGAGCACGTCGAGGAGCGGTACATCCTCGACTCCGAGCATCGCGTGACACCCATCGACCACGGCGAGGTATGCCTGAACTACGACAGAGCATGGTTCGCCGAGCGCGGGATCGCGCCGCCCCGGTCGCTGGCCGATCTCGTGCGCCCCGAGTACAAGGGGCTCCTCGTGGTCGAGAACCCGGCCACGTCCACCCCGGGGCTCGCGTACATGCTGGCGACCGTCGCGCACTTCGGCGAGGGCGGCTGGCCGAAGTACTGGCGCGCGCTTCGCGAGAACAACGTCCTCGTCGTCGACGGCTGGGAGGACGCGTACACCGTGCGCTTCTCCGGCTCGGCGGGCCGGGGCCCGCGGCCGATCGTCGTCTCGTATGCCTCGAGCCCGCCAGCCGAGGTGATCTTCCAAACGCCGCGTCCACAGGAGGCACCGACCGCGGTCGTGGACGACAGCTGCTTCCGCCAGATCGAGCTCGCGGGAGTCCTGCGCGGAGCCCGTAACGAAAGCGGCGCGCGTGAGCTCGTCGACTTCATGCTCTCGACGCGGTTCCAGGAGGACATTCCGTTGTCGATGTTCGTCTTCCCGGTGAATCGTGAAGCCAAGCTCCCGCCAGAGTTCGTCGAGTTCGCCGCCCGACCCGAGCGACCACTCGAGCTCTCACCGGAGGAGATCGAGGCGAACCGGGAGCGGTGGGTGGACGAGTGGACGCGGATCGTCGTTCGCTGAGCTCACGGGCGTGGCCGGTCTTCACCGTCAGTGTGCCGGTCGCGTTTCTCGGCGTCTTCTTCCTGTTCCCCCTCGCCTCGATCGTCGAGCGCGGTCTTTTCTCCGGCTCGGCGACCTCGGCCTGGGACGTCCTTGCCGATCCCCTCACGAGGGACGTTCTGTGGTTCACGATCTGGCAGGCGGCGGCCTCGACCGTGCTGACGATTGCCGTCGCTCTACCCACCGCCTACGTTCTCGGTCGGTACGAGTTCCGGGGACGGAGAGCTGTGCGCGCATTGGTCGTCGTGCCCTTCGTGTTGCCGACCGTCGTCGTCGCGCTCGCCTTCCTCGCCATCCTTCCGGGAGGGCTCCAGCGGAGCTGGATCGCGATCCTGATTGCCCACGCCTTCTTCAACGTGGCAGTGGTCGTGCGCGTGGTCGGGACCTATTGGGCGGCGCTCGACGCGCGCGTGTCGGAGGCTGCCGCGACGCTCGGCGCCTCACCCTGGCAGCGGGCTCGCGAGGTGACGGTGCCGCTGCTCGCGCCCGCGCTCTCCGCAGCGGCGGCAATCGTCTTCCTCTTCTCCTTCACGTCCTTCGGCGTCGTCCTCATCCTCGGCGGCCCGCCGTACGCGACGCTCGAGGTCGAGATCTACAACCAGGCTGTCCGCGCGTTCGACCTGCACGCGGCGGCTGTCCTGTCGCTCGTGCAGCTCGCCTGCGTCGCTCTCGTGGTCACGGTGACGATGCGTCTCGAGCGGAGCCTCGTCGTCCAAGGTCAGCTCCGGCCCGAGCGGGACGTCTTGCGACGAGCTCGGACGATCGGAGACAAGATCCTCATCGCGGGAAGCCTCGGCGGGCTGACGGTCTTTCTCGGCCTTCCGCTGACGGCGGTCGTCGAGCGTTCGCTCGCGACCGGCGAGGGACACGGGCTAGCCGCCTACAGGG
>JACCWU010000085.1 GCA_013697465.1 Actinomycetota bacterium
CCGGTCGAGGCCGTCTCCACGCTCGAGGACAGCTTCCTCTTCGTGCAAGGCCCGCCCGGCTCTGGCAAGACCTGGCAGGGGGCGTAGATGGCGGTGGAGCTGATGCGGGCGGGCAAGCGGGTCGGAGTCACCTCGCTCAGCCACAAGGCGATCAACAAGCTCCTCGAGGAGATCGAGCGCGAGGCGCGCGAGCAGGGGTTCGTCTTCAAAGGCCGGAAGAAGTCGACCGGGGGAAACGAGGAGTCGCGCTTCGAGGGGAGATTCATCGACTCCGCGGACGGCTGGGGCGATCTCCTCGAGGAAGAGCTCCAGCTCCTGGCCGGCACGGCGTGGCTCTTCGCGCGCGAGGACTTCGAGGGCCGACTGCACGCGCTGTTCGTCGACGAGGCGGGCCAGGTATCGCTCGCCGACGCGCTCGGGGTCGGTTCTGCCGCGCGCAACCTCGTGCTGCTCGGCGACCCGAACCAGCTTCCGCAGGTCTCCCAGGGCGCGCAGCCGGAGGAGGCGAAGGTGTCCGTGCTCCAGCACCTGCTCGGAGAGGACGAGACGGTGCCGCCCGAGCGGGGCATCTTCCTCGAGCGGACGTGGCGCCTGCGGCCGGAGATATGCGGGTTCACCTCCGAGGCGTACTACGAGGGGCGCTTGCTGCCTGCGGCGGTGAGCGCGCGGCGGACGCTCGCCGCCGGGGACGGCCTCTTCGTGGAGGAGATCCAGCACGCGGGCCGCAGCCAGTCCTCCCGGGAGGAGGTGGACGCCGTCGCGGCGGTGATTCGCGCGCTCCTCGGGACGTCGTACACCGACGGGGACGGAGTGGTGCGGGCGGTCGGGACGCACGACGTCCTCGTCGTCGCCCCCTACAACGCCCAGGTGCGCCGCCTGCGCCAGCGCCTGCCCGCGGGCGTTCGCGTGGGGACGGTGGACAAGTTTCAGGGGCAGGAGGCGCCGGTCGTCTTCGTCTCGATGGCGAGCTCGACCGCGGAGGATGCCCCTCGCGGCATCGGTTTCGCCTTCGACCGCCACCGCGTCAACGTCGCCACCTCGCGTGCCCAGTGCCGCGTGGTGCTCGTGTGCGCCCCGCGCCTCCTCGACGCCGACTGCAAGACGGTGGAGCAGATGCGGCTGGTGAACGCGGTCTGCCGCTTCGTCGAGCTGGCCAGCGAGAGTTGAAAAGGTCGGATCAGCCCGACGATGCGGTCTCGTCGTGCGGCGCGCCGACGGGCTTCGACTCGGGCGATCCTCGTTGCCGTAGATAGATCGTGAAGACGGCCATGGTCCCGACTGCGAGGAACTCCGACTGCCAGTTCTGCAGCGACCGTTCCCAGAAGTCCGGGTCGAGCAGATAACGCGGCCAGGAAACCGTCCGCTCCTCGTGCGCCGCGTGCTCGGCGTTGAACTGCCGCCAGTTGTTCAGCGACTGCGCCAACCACGTGGCAAAGAAGATGAGCGTCATCATGATCAGGAGCGAGTTCTCGTAGAGACGCGTTCGGATGTCGTTCGGCTTGGCCCAGCTCGGAGCCCGCTTGGACGCGTGGGGTCCGATCTGCTGCTTCTCGTCATCCTCCAGACCGGCGTCTCCAGGTTTCTTCGATTCGTTCGATCCTCTCTGGATCAGCCACACCGTCACGCCGATGAACAGGCTGAACTGGAGGAACTCTGACTGCCAGTTCTCCATGACCGCGCCGACGAACTCGGGTGACGTCAGGTGCTCCCACCAGGAGACCGGCGCCTGGCCGTGCTCCACTTGATCCGAGTTGAACGCATGCTGACCGGCAAACGACTGACCGATGAGCGTTGCCACGAAGATGGCGAAGAAGAAGAGGGAGAGCCCCTGCTCCCTCAGAAAGCGTCTCATCCCCCGCTCACCGCGACGATGACCGCCGCGACGACTCCGGTCACGATGACCACCATGTAGAGCACGAATACCGTGCGCATCAGGTACCCCGCATCCGTTCTGGAAGCTGGTTGCCGATCACGATCGGCAACCCGGCGTTCGGACGGCGAGAAGTCCTGGAGTCATGCAGTTTCGTGGGGGTCTTCTTCTGCTGCCAGGTTCAGCGATGTCTCCGTCACCCCGGCGAAGTGGCCCCGCTGGATCGGCAGTGCCCAGTCCACGAGCTCGCGAACCTGCGTCGAGCCGGCCTTCTCGTTGAGCGTTCTCAAGACAGACCAGTGCCCGACCTCGCCGGCTTCGGCCATGGTCAGGAACTCGAAGCCGTCGAGAGCGTCGGCGTCTTCGTCGAGGTACGTGGACATCATGTCCGCGCCCTTGCTCTTCGTCGCTTGCGCCTCTTCGAGGATGGCCGTCTTCTTCCCGTCGAAGGTCCCCGCCAGCTCGGTACAGCGACGCTCTGTTTCCGCTGCCTCCTCGAGCATCTTCTCGAGCCGGGAGACGACTTCAGGATGCTCTTCCTTCGCGAGACTGACGACCTTCTTCGTGGCAGCCTGTGCCGCCATCGCCAGTCCCGTGACCTCTCCCAGCTTCGACTCGAGCTTCGTCAACTCCGCCATGGTGGTCCTCCCTTCGTCATCGAGATCAGGGATGCCGTTGTCAACTCGTTGCCTCTGTTCGCTGACCGGCAGTGGATCGATCCGTACCCGTGGGGATGAGAGCGGAAACGTGGAAGCTCGATCGTTTAGCTGGAGGCCGGGCGGGAATGGGCTCGGTGTGTGGACACTGACGGACGCGCGTTGGACCGCGGGCTCGCCTGGTCAGCGGTAGTCGCTCTCGTGGCCGCCGCGATCGGGTGCAGCGGGGGAGAAGAGCGAACGGTCATCGCGGGGGAGGCGCCGGCGAGGCTCGACGCGAGACCGAAGCCGGGCGCGCCCGTGTGCACCGCTGGTGTGTACGACCTGAGTCCTGGAAGCGGCCGCCGAGCGCTGCTTCACGTGACGCCTTCCGCCGGAGGCGGCGGCCCCAGGGGGCTGCTCCTGGCGCTCCACGGGGCGGGAAGCGGCGGCGCTAGGGGTGGCTCGTGGATCTTTCGCGACGCCTGGCAGACCCCCGGACTCGCGATCGTTGCGCCCGCAGCGGCCGGCGTTACCTGGAACCTCGGTGCGACGGACGTCGACTTCGTCGATCTCGCGCTGCGCCGAGCGTTCGCGCGTTGTCGTGTGGATCCGCGCCGCGTCGCCGTTGGAGGCTTCTCCGCCGGTGCCAGCCTCGCGCTGTGGCTCGGCTTGAGCAACGGCGATCTCTTCCGCGACGTGGTGGCGCTGTCACCCGGAAGCGCACTTCCGGGCCGCCGCATCGGGCAACCGCGAGTGTTCCTCGCGCATGGGACGCGCGACCGGATCATCCCGATCGCGCAGGGTGGCGACGCCGTCGCTCGAGAGCTGCGGAACGACGGCTATCGGGTGGTCTACCGACGCTTCGATGGCGGCCATCGAGTGCTTCCCGAGCTCGCCGGCGGCGCCGTGCGCCGCGCCCTTCTTCCCTGAGCGCGGCGCTCGACGCCATCCGGTATGGACAAAGCCCCGATCGGGACGTGTTTTGCCCACGCCCCTGGGTCGGCCTTACTTCTTGGCCGGGGCCTTTCTGCGCGTGGTGCGCCGCTTGGGAGCCGACCGCTTGCCGTTCGCTACCTCGCCGGTGGGCTCCTTGGAAAGTCCGGCCTTCACGCGCAACTTCTGCGCTATCTCGGCGATCTCCTCCGGAGCGTAGTCAGGAGCGAAAACGGCCGGCTGGGAAGGCAGGTCGTAGGCTGGCACTCCCTCCGGTGCCCCGTCGACGACGACGAGATCCTCGCCCGTCTCCGGGTGGGGGCCGTTGAACACCGCACCGAGCTCCAGGTAGTCCGTCGGCGAAAACCGGTAGAGCCGCAGGTGGTCACCGCGCTCGATGTGCGGCTTGCAGTCCGGGATCTTCTCGGTCGGGATACGCGGGGTCGGGAAGAGCTTCATCAGATCCGCACCGGTCAGCCGTTCGATCGCTCGGGCGTAGGCAACCTGATGGACGCCGCCACGAACCAGCAGGTATCCCGTCAGCGCGCGCGCCGCAGGATGCTCGACCATCTCCCAGACCTTGAGCTTGTTGTTTCGTGCGCCGGTCTCCAGGAAGAAGTTGTGGGTCAGATCTTCGACGAGATCGCCCGAGGAGAAGATGTAGTCGCCGTTCCAAGGACGCCCCTGCGAGTTCTGCGGCAGCGCACCCTGGCCACCGGCGAGGAAGTGATGCGGGTTCCCCACACCCTTGAGCGGCACGAGCGAGGCCTTCGGAGCGCGGCCGTCGTTTGTCGGACTCGCACCCGTGAGCATCGTGTTGATCGCTGCCGCCACGAGCTCGACGTGCCCGAACTCCTCCGCGGCGATGTTGGCAACGAGGTCGTAGAAGGGCCGTGCTCCCTGGCGGTTGCGGAAGTTGAAGGACTGAAACGTGTAGTTCAAGATCTGGAGCGGCACGCCGGAGCGCGCGATCTCCTGGATCCAGTGCATGGGACTACGGAGGAGGTAGCCCTCCGGGTTCGTGCTCGGCGTGCCGCCGACCTCGATGCGGGCGAGCGCCTGCAGCGCCCGGGTGCGGGCGATGCGGGCGAACTGTCGGTAGCGGAGCCCGAAGTCCGTGACCGAGTCGAACGCGACCGCTCCCGCGAGCAGTCGCGGATGCCGGCCCACCAGCAACAGAGTCTCTTGCCCGGCCATGCTGCCCCCGACCGCGTACACACGTTGCTCGTCGATGCGCACCCACGGGCGTGTCGCCCGGAGTATCGACAGCATGCGCGCGAGGTCATCGATCTGACCCTTCCAGCCCCACGAATGAAGCGGAAGCCGACGTCCCATTCCACCGGGGCAGATAACCGCGAACGGTCCTCGCGCGCGAAGAGCGCCCCACAGTCGAGCGTTCGTTCGCGCGCGCACGCCGCGGCCGTGAGGAGAGATCACGAGCGGCAGCGGTGGCGTCGGGTTGCGCGGGCCGTACTCCGACGGGAGGACGACGACCGCCCAGCGCAGCACTCCGTTGTGAGCCCGATACCGGAGTCCCCAGTGCCTGATTCCGGTGCTCACGCCCTACCGCGGCAGACGAAGGCCAAGGCGGCGCGGGAGGGAGGCGACGAACGTCGTAACTACACCGGGCTCGCGCCCATCGTCCTCGGCTTGGTCTTTGCGCGCGAGCGCTCGCCTGATGAGGGAGCCGCCGATGTATCGGAAGGGCTCGGGCGGGAAGAGCTTGCGCGGCGGGTCGACGATCGCCAGCCGGGTCAGTTCGTCGCGGCGGTCGAGCGCGAGCCGCGCGAGAATCTCTCCCCCGAGGTACGATGGGCCGACGCCGTTGCCCGTGAAGCCGAACCCGTGATGGACGCGGTCGCGGCTGCCGAAGATAGGCACGTGCGTGGGGGAGACGTCGATCGGGCCGCCCCACGCGTGCGTGATGCTCCGGCCACGGAGCTGCGGGAAGAAGCGGTGGAGGCTCGCGTGCGTGCGTCGGATCACGTTCGGGTCGAGCTCCAGCCGATCTGATCTCCGCCCGTCGAAGCCCATTCGCCCGCCGCCCCAGCCGAACACGATCCGGCCGTCGTTTGTCGTCCGCATGTAGTGGACGAGCGTTCGGCTGTCGACGATCGCCTCCCCGCCGGTCCAGCCGAGCTCCTCGACCACGTCGGGCACTGGCTCGGTGAGGACGATGTGGCTCGACGCGACGGCGAGCGACAGCCGGTAGCCGGGAAAGCGAGCCGTGGCGGAGTTGACCGCGAGCACGGTCGCTCCCGCGCGCACGCGCCCGTCCGTCGTGACGACCCCATCTTTCTCGAGACGAGTGACCTCCGTCCGCTCGTGGACGCGGACCCCGCGATCGAGCAGCTTCTGGCGCAGGCCGAGCGCCAGCCGGGCGGGGTGGACGGTCGCGTTCAGACGGTAGCGCGCGCCCCCGAGGAAGAGTGGCGAATCGCAGGCCGCGCGCACCTCGCTGGCTCCGATCGAGACGACCTCGTCTTGGGTACCGATCGCGGCGCACGCGTGCACGTTCGCGTCCCAGGAGCCGAGCTGCGACTCGGTCGTCGCGACGCGGATCATCGGCGCCTGCCGGTACCACGCGTCGACCTCGTTCGCGGCGCACCAGGCGCCGATACCGTGGACGGCCTCCTCCGAGGCGCGGCCCACCGCAAGCGCGGCTGCGTCGCCCGAGCGCTCGCGGAGGGTGTCGATGTCGGGCCAGAGCGTCTCGCAGAAGCCACCGTTTCGACCGCTCGGCCCATGGCCGCAGAGCGAAGCGTCGAGGAGGACGAGGTCGAGATTCGGCTCGAGCTCGAGGAGCTGCCAGGCGGTCCACATCCCGAGGTAGCCGCCGCCGACGATGACGACGTCCGCGCTCGTCTCCCCCTCGAGCGGCGAGGTCGGCGTGACGTCTCCCGCCTCCTCGAGCCACCATCCGTGACGGGTGTGTCGCATGCCCGGACCGCGCTACGCGGCTTGCGGGCGCCGGGAGAGCGAGAAGCTGAGCGCGACGAGGACCGCCGCTGCGAGCGGGACGAGAATCGTCCAGAGAAGTGCGATCCCGCCGGCGATCGCTCCGATGGCGATCAGCACTGCCGAGAGCCTGGGCGGCAGGGCTCTGACCATCGCTCCCACGAGGATGAGCGCGGCACCTCCGCACAGAAAGGCGATCCAGAGAATCTTGTTGTCGACGTCCACGAAGGGGCCTGCGAGCCCGGCCACGAGATAGATGGACACGAGCGTGGCGATCAGCCCGCGGTGGATCCTGCTGAGGGCGGCGCTCGACATCGGGCGGAAGCCTGTCAGCCGGGAGGGGCGCCGGTCAACTGGGAGCACGGGTCAACCGAGGCAGCTGGCCCTCGCAGCGGCCCGGCTGCGAAAGCAGCCGGCTTCAGGGGTTTTCGCGCGAACGGAATCTGCGCGAGCGGATTCCGTTCTTGCGCCGACTAGCGCTGCAGCTCTGCGTCCAG
>JACCWU010000096.1 GCA_013697465.1 Actinomycetota bacterium
CTGGACGAGCATCGCCTGGAGCCGCTCGACGAGCTCTCCGAGGTCGACATCGTCCTCGCGGTGCTCGGTGAGCACCTCATGCACCGCGGCGATCGCGAGGATCCGGTTCACCGACTCCTGGAGCGCCTTCCGCGGGTCGACGGTGTCGGCGCGCGCCTGCACTCGGAGCAGTGAGGCGACCGACTGCAGGTTGTTCTTCACGCGGTGGTGGATCTCCTGGGCCAGCACGCCGCGCATCACCGCGCGTCCGTGCTCGAGCGCGACCGCCGCATGGTGGGCGATCGCCTCGAGGAGAGCCTTGTCGTCCTCAGAGAAGGGCGTGTCTCGGTCGCAGACGAGCTCGCCGATCTGCCGCCGTTTCCAGCGCAGCGGCAGGCGGACGGCGTACGCCCCGGCCTGACCCTCGGGCCAGGCGATCTTTCCGTCCTCGAGGACGAGCGCCGCACCGGTCGCGTGGAGTGACTCCATGGTGGTCCGCACAATCGCCTCGAGCGACTCCTCGAGGTACAGCGATTCGGAAACGGCTTCGGAGATGCGGGCGAGCGCCTCGAGCTCGGCAACCCGCCGCTGCGCGCGCTCGTACAGCTTGGCGTGCTCGATCGTCTGCGCCACCTGCGACGCGATCGCGACGAGGAGCTCGATCTCGGCGTCCGTGAACACGCGAGGCTCCCGGGTGCGGACGTTCAGGGCGCCTTCGAGCTTCTCTCGCGCGAGAATCGGAACGGCGAGGATCGATTGATACTCGTCCTCGGGCAGGTTCGTAAAGAGCTTGAACCGAGGGTCGAGATGAGCCTGCTCGGGGATCATCACCGGGGTCCGCTCGGCTGCGGCCACGCCGGTGATGCCCTCGCCGGGCCGCATCCGCGGCGTCCTCGTCATCTCCTCGACGCGGCTCCCGCGCGTCGCGCGCAGGACGAGCTCGTCCGCGCGCTCGTCGTACAGGTAGACGAAGCAGGCGTCGGTCCCGAGCGCGTCGGCGACTTTGCTCGCGACCAGCTCGAGCACCTCCTGCAGATCGAGCGACGAGTTGACGGCCGCAATCGTCTCGGTCAGGAGGCGGAGGTGTCGCGCGCTCGCGTCCACCGGCTCATTGTCGTCGTTGAGACCTGAATTCCGCTCTCGTAGCATCCCGTGCATGAGCGTCGACGAGTGGATCCTGTCGCTCCACGTTCTCAGCGCCTTCGCGTATGTCGCAGGGCTCGTGCTCTTCTGGGTGCTCGTCGTCGCCGTGCGCCGAACGGATCTGCCTGCGACGACGACGCACATGGGGCCGGTCGTGAAGGTCGGGAACGCCGCGATAGGTATCGGCGCGACCGGGACCATCGTTTTCGGGATTTGGCTTGCGCTCTCGTACGGCGGCTACGACATATGGGACGGCTGGATCATCGCCGCGATCGTGCTCTGGCTAATAGCTGCCGAAACGGGCCGCCGTGCCGGCGCGGAGTACCTCGCGGGGATGAAGAAGGCCGAGGAGCTCCAGGCAGCCGGCCAGACCGGCCCGAGCCCCGACCTCGGTGCACTGAACAGGACACAGCGCGGGCTCCTGATGCATGCCCTGTCGAGTCTCGTCGCCCTGCTCATCCTCATCGACATGATCTGGAAGCCGGGTGCGTGAGCGTTCTCTCCGCCATCCGCCCCGACAGCTGGAACCTCCCGCTCTTTCTGCACGTGCTGGGAGCGATGATCCTCGTCGGGGCGACGCTCACGTCCGGGTCTCTGCTGGCGTTCGCGCGTGGAGACATCCGGCTCCTCCGACTCGGCTACTGGACACTGCTCGCGGGCGCCCTTCCCGCATACGTCGTGATGAGAATCGGCGCCCAGTGGATCTACTCGAAGGAGGGGCTCGACGACGCGCCGATCGACTCGGCCTGGACGACGATCGGCTTCGTCGTCGCAGACGGCGGCGCCGTGGCCTTGGTCGTCGCGCTGATCCTCGGCGGAATCGGAGTCCGAAGGCTCGGCGACGACAAGGGGGGCCGCCTGCTGAAGGCGGCGATGGTTCTCACGCTCCTGCTCCTCGCGGCCCTCGTAGTTGCCGTGTGGGCGATGACCGCCAAGCCGACCTAGCGACTGTCCCATGCACGAGCTCCTGCGGCCGGAGGCCGGCTTGGCCGGCCGGGAGGCCAATCGCGGTCATGCCCTGCCACGCCGAAAGGAGGGGGCCGGCGGGGGAACCATGGGTTCACCCGCCAGAACGACCACGGGCTCCACACCAGGGAGCCCGCGATCGGCCGTCAGATACAAGACGTGCCGCTCGCCTAGCGGCTCGTCCTGCACCGGGAATAATCCGACTTTCGCGGGGCGCGTGCAAGTACAGGTTTCTAGAGTGCCGCCAGGTACTTCTCCCTCTCCCATTCGGTCACCTGGACGCGGTACTCGTCCCACTCCTTGCGCTTGAGCTCGATGTAGCGTGGGAAGATGTGCTCGCCGAGGGCGCGCCGCATGAGATCCGATCCCGCCAGCTCGTCGATCGCCTCTCCGAGCGACTCCGGGAGGGCGATGATTCCGCGCTCGCGCCGCTGCTCGGTCGTCAGCCGGTAGAGATTCCCCTCCATCGAGTCGGGGAGCTCGTACCCCTTCTCGATCCCCTCGAGCCCCGCGTGGAGCAGGGCAGCAAAGGCCAGGTACGGGTTGCACGCAGGATCGGGGCAACGGATCTCCGCCCGCGTGGCCTGCTCGGAGCCCGGCTTGTAGAGCGGGATGCGCACGAGCGCGGACCGGTTTCTCTGCGACCACGCGACGTAGACGGGCGCCTCGTACCCGGGCACGAGCCGCTTGTACGAGTTCACCCACTGCGCGAGCACCGCGGACATCTCTCGCGCGTGCACGAGCAGCCCGGCGATGAATCCCTTGGCCGCCTTGGACAAGTGATGCTCGTCTCGCCGGTCGAAGAACTGGTTGCGCCCGCCCTTGAAGAGGGACATGTGCGTGTGCATTCCGGAACCGTTCTCGCCGAACAGCGGCTTCGGCATGAACGTCGCGTAGTAGCCGTGCCAGGCGGCGACCTCCTTCACGATCAGCCGATACGTGATCGTGTAGTCGGCCATCGAGAGCGCGTCCGCATAGCGCATGTCGATCTCGTGCTGGGACGGCCCGACCTCGTGGTGGTGGTACTCGATGGGGATACCCACCGCTTCGAGCGCGCCGATCGTGTCGTTCCGGACCTCCGTCGCAGCGTCCTGCGCGGTCATCGCGAAGTAGCCGCCTTCGTCGATCGTCTCGGTGCCCTTGTCGTCCTCGAAGAGGAAGTACTCGAGCTCGGGGCCGACGTTGAAGGCGTCGAAGCCGAGACTCTTCATCCGGTCGAGCGCCTGACGAAGCGCGTAGCGCGGATCGCCCTCGTACGGCTCGCCGTCAGGCGTAACGACGTCGCAGATCATGCGCGCGACGTTCGCGCCGATCGGATTACCGGCTTCGTCGAGCGGACGCGGCATGAGCTGGAACGACGCCGGGTCCGGGATCGCCACCATGTCCGACTCCTCGATCGCATTGAAGCCGGTGATCGACGAGCCGTCGAAGCCCATCCCGTCGTTCAGCGCCTCCTGCATCTCCGAAGGGGTGATCGCGAACGACTTCAGGTGCCCCTCGAGGTCCGTGAACCAGAAGAGGACGTGCTCGACACCTTCGTCGCGGATCTGCTTGAGCACTGCGCGTCGGGCTGTGACGGGCGAGGTCGCACGGTCGCGGCTCTTCACCATCGTCGTGCGCTTCGTCGCACTACTTCTCGGTCTGGCCATACGTTCTCCTCCTCGCAAAGAAAAAGCCCCGGACGGAAGCACCGCCCGAGGCCGCGTCGCCTCACAAAGACCGCGGCACTCTAGCAACGGCTCGAGCGCCGATGCTCCGCAACCGCCTCCGTTCTACGCCGAGGCGCCGGTGTAGTTCCTGAGCCCAAAGCGCCAGAACCAGCGCGTTGCCCCGAAAAGGACGAGCGCGAAACCCACGGCCAAGGCGAGCGTCTGCCAGTCGAGCCGGGAGGTCAGCGCCTCCGCCGGTACGGTGACCGCGAACGCGACCGGGACGAGAAAGGTGACGCTGTACCGCAGCCAGCCCGGATAGATGCCGACCGGCCACCGGCCCGTCTGGAACACGCCGTCAAAGAGCTCCACGACCGTCCACATGTTCACGACCCAGAACGCGGCGGTCGCGATGACGAGCCAGAAGCAGTAGATCATCACTCCGCCGAGCAGCAAAGCGACGCCGAAGCCGAGTGCGTCGAGCGCTCCGACACCCGCCGAGACCTCGGACAGGCCGACTGCGACGACGATCGATCCGGACACGAGATCGACCACCTGCCAAATTCGCACCTCCCGGACCGAGACGAGCATCTGGGAATCCTCTGGCTTCGTGAGCGCATAGTCGAGCTTGCCCTCGCGGACGTCGTCGATCAGCCGCGTCATGTTCGGCTGGATGTACATCTTGATCGCTCCACCCATGAGGATCTGGACGCCGAGCACGCATAGGAGCTCCGGCTGCGACCAGCCGTTGAGCTCGTCCGTGTGCGAGTAGACGAGCGCGAGCACCACGAGGCCAACGGCTAGTGCGATCGCCGACTGGAAGAGCTGGACGACGAAGTTGACGCGGTACTGAAGCTCGTTCAGCACGCCGATCTTGAAGAAGAGCCAGGTCACCCGCAGAGCGTTCATCGACTAGCCTCCCACCGCCGAGTAGCGCTTGATCGCGCGTCGCCAGAGGAAACGGAAGATCGCAAGCCCGATGAGGATCCAGAGGATCTGGGCGGCAAGGCCGCGCAGAAGCTCGGCGTTCGACAGGTCGCCGACGAGACTTTCGATCGGGAAGAAGAACGCGTACTGGAACGGCAGGAACTGGGCGATGTCCTGGACCCAGTCCGGCATCAACGGCAACGGGACGAGTCGCCCGGAGAGCAGGAGCTCGGTCGTCATGTACAGGTCGAAGATCGCCGCGCCGCGAGTCGTCCAGAAGCAGAGCATCCCGAGACTCTCCTGAAGCATCGTGCGGAGGAGGTAGGCACCCCAGATCGCCACTGCGAATACGACGATCTCGAACGCCCTCGGATCGAGTGTCGGGTCGAAGACGAGTGAGAGGCCGACGGCGAGCGGAATCCAGAACAGGATCACGACGAACTTCCAGCCGGCGAAGTAAGCGATGTCGTAGTGGAGCGGCAGGACCGGGCGTAGGAGATCCTTGTTCAGCTCACCCTCGCGTATCCGATGCTCCCAGTACGGCGCACCGAAGACGATGTTCATGTTGCGAACGAGCGTCCAGACGATGTAGTAGGCGGCGAAGTACCCGGCCGAGAGCCCCTGCACCGACCCGCCCTGCTGCTCGGCAATCGTCGTCCAGACCACCAGGTAGATAACGGGCTCCGCGACCATGCCCAGCATGTAGAAGTAGTTCGCGGCGCGATATTGGAACTGCTCCTGAATCGCCATCCGCATCGTCGCCAAGTAGAGCGCGACCAGGGAACGCAGTCGACCACTTTCGCGCAGCTCCGCCGGGAGCTCGATCGCGGTTGGCTGAACGCTCACTCAGGCCGCTCCTGCGCGAACACGAGCTCGATGACATCCTCGATCGGAGGGTCCTCGACGTTCAGGTCGAGTACCTCCTGCTCGGCGAGCAGGCGGGCGGTGACCCGGGCCGTCTCGACCTTCGGCACGCGCAGGGTCACGACGTCGCCGTCGCGATAGGTGATCTCGCCGTATGCGGAGAGGTCCGCGGCGCCGTTCTCGAGCGCGACCTCGATCGTCTTGTGTGCCGTGAAAGTGCTCGCGAGCTCCGCAAGACGACCGTCGAAGAGGATTCGGCCATGGTGGATGACGATCACGCGCTGGCAAAGCGCTTCCACGTCCGCCATGTAGTGACTCGTCAGGAGCACGGTTGCGCCGTGGCGCTGGTTGTAGTCGGCGACGAAGGACCGAATCCGCTTCTGCATGGTCACGTCGAGCCCGATCGTCGGCTCATCGAGAAAGAGCACCTGCGGACGATGCAGGAGCGAGCCGATGATCTCGACCTTCATGCGCTCGCCGAGCGAGAGCTGGCGGACCGGCTTGCGGACGATGTCCTCGACGTCGAGCAGCTCGATCAGCTCGTCCCGCGTTGGCACGAAGTCCTCGCGAGGGATGCGGTAGATCGCGCGATTGAGCTCGTACGAGTCGAGCGCCGGAAGATCCCATTGAAGCTGGTTGCGGTTTCCCATGACGAGCGTGATCCGCCGCAGAAAGTCCCGTTCTCGCTTGGATGGGACGTGACCGAGCACCGTCGCGTCGCCGTCGGTCGGATAGAGGAGGCCGGAGAGCATCTTCAGCGTGGTCGTCTTGCCAGCGCCATTCGGGCCGAGAAAGCCGACGACCTCGCCAGGTGCGATGTCGAACGAGATCGCGTCGACCGCCTTGACCTCTGTAGTCCGGCGGCGGATGAGGCTCTTCGCAGACGCGCGCAGCCCGGCTTCCCGCTCGGGAACGTCGAACGTCTTGCGAAGCTCGGCGACGTGAACTGCGTGGTCCACTACCCGGACCTCTTCAGCTTTCCGTGCTTCTTCGCATACTGCTCGCCGCGGCCGAAGACCCAGAGCCCGACCGGGATCGAGATCACGCCGATGACGAGAAGCGGCCAGAGCTCGTCCCACATCGCCGTCATGCCCTGACCTTCCAGGATCGCCTCCCGGATCCCGTCGAGCGCGTACGTCGCCGGGGAGATTGTCGCGATCCACTGCATCCACTGCGGGAGCACCTCGACCGGGTAGTAGACACCGGAGACGACGAGCAGGGTGCCTTGGGCGACGAACCCGAGCTGCGTCCCCTTCTCGGGCGAGATCAGGGGCAACACCGACATCATCATCCCGATCCCGATGAACGAGATCGAGGCGACGACGAGCACGACGAAGGCCGGGAAGAACCGTGCGTCGGGCATCGAGAGGTCGAAGAAGAGAAACGCGCAGACTGCGAACAAGAACGTCGCTCGCAAGAGCCCGTACGCGATCGCGAAGACGCCCTGGCCCGCCAGGTGCATCGCCCGCGACAGCGGAGCCATGAACGTGTACTCGATCGTCCCCTCCCAGCGTTCCCAGGCAACGGTCTCCATCAGGAACTCGAAGAGAATCCCGAGGTAGGCCCAGACGACGGCTCCGATGAGAAGGGTCGTCATCGTCCTGTTGACGTCGAGATTGCCTCCCGACGCCTCGATGCCCTTCGCAATGAAGACGATCGTGAGCGTGTTGGCGACGGTCCACAGGAACCAGGCGACGTCCCACCAGATGTAGCGCTTGGTGAGGTAGGCGTTGCGCTCGACGACGCCGCCGGCACCGACGAGCTCCGCCCGCATGGTGCTGACCAAGGCCCTCATGCCCGCTCCCGCGCAGGCTTTGCCGGCGCTCCGCTCCTGGGCGGCTCCGTCGAGCCTACGCCGCATTCCCGCCCCCGCGCAGGCTTTGCCGGCGCTCCGCTCCTGGGCGGCTCCGTCGAGCCTACGCCGCTCACGCGAACACCTCCCGGTCGTCGTCTTCGTCGTCCTCGTCGCCTTCTGCCTCGAACGCTCGGCCGGTCGCCGAGAAGAACGCCTGCTCGAGCGTGTCGGCTTCGTAGCGCCGCTTGAGGTCGTCGGCCGGCTCGAGCGCGAGCAGACGGCCGCGGTCGAGGATGCCGACCCGCTCGGCGAGCGTCTCGGCCTCGGCGAGGTCGTGGGTGCAGAGCAGGATCGTGGAGTCGTGCGTCGTCCGAATCTCGCGGATGAAGTCCTGTACCTCGAGCTTCGAGCGCGGGTCGAGACCCGTGGTCGGCTCGTCGAGCAGCAGCACCACCGGCGACGTCAGGAGGGCGCGCGCGAGAGCCACCTTTTGCTGCATGCCGCGCGAGAGGTTCTCCATCGACTCGTCGCGCCGCTCGGCGGGAAAGCCGACCCGCTCGAGGATCGCGGGGATCTTGTCACGAGTCTGCCCCGCGGTCATCCCGTAGTAGCGCGCCGCATAGCTCAGGTTCTCCGACGACGACATCTTCTTGAAGAAGGACGCCTCCACGGACACGCGGTTCACCAGTCGGCGCACTGCCCGCGCGTCCGAGACGACGTCGTGCCCGAGGACGTGCGCCGAGCCTCCGTCAGGAAGGAGAAGGGTCGAGAGCAGTCGGACGAGCGTCGACTTCCCCGACCCGTTCTGGCCGAGGATCGCGAC
>JACCWU010000114.1 GCA_013697465.1 Actinomycetota bacterium
TCGAGTTGGCGGCCGGCACGCGTGACGAGCTCACGCCGTGGGAAGAGGACGTCGCGGACGTGGTCGACGAGGTTCTCGACGGCGGCTCCGAGGCGCTGTCGCGCTTTCGGAAGAAGATCGAGGACGAGCGCGCGACAATGGCGCCCCGCTTCACCTCGTTCAAGGAGAACGTGGCGAGCGAGGTGACGCGGCGGTCGTGGTTCAGATCTCTGGGCGCCGTGCCTCTCGTCGCCGCACTGGCCGGCTTCGCGCTTCTCGGCGGCCTCCTCGGCTTCGTGGCAATCGACGGCTGGCGCTCGGTACAGCCGCGCTACTCGGACATCGTGCTCATCGGCCTCGCGTTCGCCGGGTTCATGAACGCAGCGATCCTCGGCGGGGCGTTGACTCGCCGGAAGCTGTGGCGGAGACGAACGGCCGAGGCGGGCCTCGAGGCCGAGCGCTGGGACGCGTTTCGCCGCTACCTCACCGACTTCCCGCGACTCGACGAGGCCCCGCCGGCGACGCTCGCGCTCTGGGAGCGCTTCCTCGTCTACGGGATCGCGTTCGGGATCGCAGAGCGGGTGCTCCAGGCGGCGCACCTGCACATGCCGGAGGAGCTCGCCGCGCAAAGCTCGATCTTCTGGATCTCCCCGTCGGGCGACCTCGGCTCGGGCGCCAGCTCCCTGGCGATCGGCGACCTCACGTCCGGCTTCGGCGACGCCCTCGCGCCGCCAAACTCGGGATCGGGCGGGTTCGGCGGCGGCTTCTCGGGCGGCGGCGGCGGAGGCGGGGGTGGCGGGGGTGGCGGCTTCGGCTAGCGCCGCGCGAGCTCGTAGAGCGCGATCGCTCCAGCCGCCGCAACGTTCAGCGACTCCGCCTCGCCGGGAAGCGGGATTGTCGCCTTGTGACAATTCGTAACAAGGCTTTCCGGCAGTCCTTCTCGTTCGGAGCCGAGGAGGAACGTCAACGGGCGCTCGAGAGCGAGGTCCGCGAGAGGGATGCCGCCGTGGGCGACGAGTGCGACCCGGTTCCCTGGCGTGCTGTCCCACTCCACGAGCGGCACCCTGAAGAGCGCGCCCGCCGATGCCCGCGTCGCCCTCGGCCCCAGCGGGTCCGCGCACTCCTTCGAAAGCGAGACCGCTGCCCCGAACGCGTCCGCCGTGCGCATGAGCGTGCCGACGTTGCCGGGGTCGGTGACACGCCAGAGGGCAAGCACGACGTCACGCTTCCCTTGCGGAAGGTCGTCCCGCCGGAAGACCCCGACCACCCGTGGCGCGTGGCCGAGAGTGGACGCCTCCTCAAGCAGCTCCGGAAGCACGTTCTCACCCGCGACGAGCAGCTCGACGGGCTCGATCTCCGCGGCCAGCGCTGCCTCGACGAGATCCTCGCTCTCGACCGCGAAAAGTCCGCTCTCCTCACGGTGCTTCCGGGCAGAGAGAAGCTTCCGGACGAGCCGGAGCTTCTCGTTTTGCCGCGATTCGATCAGGCGGCTTGCTTGCCGGCGTCGGCTCCGAGCGCGGCTTTCGCATTCTCGGCGACGACGGCGAACGCCTTCGGGTCGGACACGGCCAAGTCGGCGAGCGATTTGCGGTCGAGCTCGATTCCGGCCTTCCGCACACCTTCCATGAAGCGGTTGTACGAAAGCCCGTTCACTCTCGCGGCGGCGTTGATGCGAACGATCCAGAGCGAGCGAAACGTGCGCTTCTTCGCCTTGCGGTCCCGGTACGCGTGGGCGAGCGAGTGGTCGAGCTGCTCCTTGGCGAAGCGGTAGCTCGACTTCTTGCGCCCGTAGTAGCCCTTCGCCTGCTCGAGGACCTTCGCCCGCTTCTTGCGCGCGTGGACTGCTCTCTTTACCCGGGGCATGGCAGGTGCACCTCCTGGTGACGATTTCGCGTCTCTGCCGCGCGAGGCGCAAGCAGTGCTAGGACGCAGGCCGCGTTCGGGCTAGACAGCCCGGGCGCGGCTGAGGACGACGCGATGCGCCGCCGATCGCGCGGCAGAGGCGCGCTAGTTGTTGCCTGGGGGTGCACCTAGCCTCCCCTGAGAAGCTTCTTGACGCCTTTTTGATCGCTCGGTGCGACCTCGTAGAGCTTGCGGAAGCCGCGCTTACGCTTCGACGACTTCTTCTCGAGGTTGTGGCTCTTCATCGCGTGCCGGCGGAGCAGCTTCCCCGCCCCGGTCACCTTGAACCGCTTCTTCGCTCCCCGAGATGTCTTCATCTTTGGCATCGGTCTTCACCCCTGCATTCTTCGTCGGCCCCAGAACCATGACCATGTTGCGGCCGTCGAGCAGCGGCTGCTGGTCGATCGCGCCGATCTCCTTGACGTCCTCCGCGAGCCGCATGAGAAGGTCGCGGCCCCGCTCCGGATGCAGCGTCTCTCGCCCCCGGAACATGATCGTGACCTTCACCTTCGCCCGCTGGTTCAAGAAACGGACGACGTGGCCCTTCTTGGTCTCGTA
>JACCWU010000162.1 GCA_013697465.1 Actinomycetota bacterium
AATCGCGCCTGTGCATTCGCCTTGCGTGCGAACTCCTCACCCCAGTTGCCGACGACGTTCACCCGAGCACCGATCATGCGATCACCGCCGGATTCTTCGACCACGCGACGAGTGTCGCCTGGCATCCCCAGTCGTCGTAGTCCATCTCCACGTTCGTCAGACGTGTGAACCAGATCCCGGAGGAAGTCGCGAGGGTCTTCTGAACAACCCTAAGTGCAGCCTCCAGGTCGACGGCAAGTTGCTCGAGTTGCTCGGGGTCGCGTGGCTCCTCGCCGGGCACCGGGGGGATCAGCCGCGGCCAGATCCTGACGAAGAGACGATGTTCCGCGGCATGAACTCGATCGGCCATCTCCCGGATCCCGGGACTGAAGACCGCGATCACATCCATATCCGAGCTACGTCCATCTCGGTAGCCGGAATACACGGTGTAGGTCGGAAACGTCGTCGCGAGGTGAGCCGCGACGGCCGCCCGCCAGTCGGTCAGAATGTTCGCCATCTAGCGAAGCCAGACGCCGCGACGCCACGACTCGAGCCGGTAGCGCACGGCCGTCGGCATACCCGAGGGGAAGAACGCTCCGCTGTCTGCATCGGGTGTCACCGTGTAGCCCGCCATCGAGGCCGAGGCGAAGCTGCCAGGGTTCTTAACGAGGTTGTCCACCCATTGCAGGCAGGCGAGCTTGACGCCTCCGGGCACCTCTGCCATTCCCCACCAGCCCCGGATGCTCGCCTGGTTTCCGATCTGCGATTCCAGCGCCGTCAGAGTGGGGGAGATCGTGTGCATGTAGAGATATGTCTCGGAGCTCGTGCCGCTCGTGGGACGAAGCCGCCATTGGTCGGTCGTGAGCGTCTGCCGCGAAGCCAGAGCCAAGTCCGGGTAGAGAAGGATGCTCCCCGCCCTGCGGATCTCGAAGGGCGCGAAGTTGATGCGGCCGGCGGCGCCGACATCGAAGACGCGCGACTCGCCGAAGTCCCAGGCGAGAGCGGTTCCCGCTGAAGGTGAGCCGCTAAGTACGACGGTCGTCCCGTTCGTGACGCTGACGATGCTGTAGATGCCCTTCGTCGCGATGTTGACGAACGAACCCACGTCGGCGGCGACGAAAGCACCGGTGGCCGAGACGAACGTGGTCGTCCCGTTGGTGACGCCGTTTGTGCCCGAGCGATCAGAGGTTGTCGTGTCCTTGAACTCGCGCTCGCAGTAGTCCCAGATCGCAGGTGAGACGACGTTTACGGCATCGGCCAGGAGCTCGTCACGGGAAATGTCGTCTTCGTTTCGGAACACATAACGGCGGGCCTCGTCGAGCGAGACCAGCGCCTGAGCGTTCAGGGTTACGACGCTCACGCTGCAAGCGCCTCGGACTCGTCGATCTGGAAGGTGACGCGGCCAGCACCGTGCGCCGTGCCCGTGCCCTGAGCATGGACGTACCAACGTCCGACAGCGGGGATGAAGGCGAGCTCGTAGATGCCCGTCGAGACCTTCGTCACCTCGGCGCTCGGGTATGTGTAGTCAGTCTTAGCGGCTGAACCTAGCCTGGCGCTGAATACGACGGCCGTAGGGTCAGCCACGGTGTCGTAGTTCTCGGAGGCAGCGACGCTCTCGATCTTCCAAGACGCCCGAACGATGATCTTGGAGCCACGGAGGTAAACGTCGACGGAGACCATCGCTTGCGCCTATCGGTTCTCAGTCTGTGCCGAGCTTGCCGCCCATCACGTCCCCGAGGAGTCGGCCTGGATGATGACTTGATGCTCCTTGCTAGTGATCAGCTCGGTAGCGACGGAGATCACTTAGCTCACCCCGAACCAGAAGGCGTTGCCGGCCGCGGCGGGTGTCGCTGTCGTCTGTAGATCGGTCTGCCCGCTCTCCTGAGCGTAAGGAAGAGCGCCCGTACCGCCGACTTTCGTTGAGCCTGAGGATACGGTTGGTGCCCGCATCAGGGTCGGCTGAGTACCGCCGACACCGAGCACACAAGCGTAATAACCACCGCCAGTGACCACGTTGTACGCGGTCGAGAGCGCACCGACTACCACCCGCGGCACCGTGCCGCCCTGGAACGACGCCTGAATGTCGTTTGAGACAGCGACGCGGTTTCCAGAGGCGTCGAACAGACCTACCTTGATCAAAGTGTTGCCGACGGCGGCGACGTTGAGCACGGTAAGGATGTTCGTGATGACGTCGCCTGCGCGCAGCCCGAGGAGCCCGAACTGGGTAAGGCCCGAGGTCAAGAGCGTGTTCGCGCCACTGTTGTCGCGGGAGAAGTTCTCGGCGATCAGCCCCTCTTCGATCATCCTGAGTTCGTTGCGATCCTTCGGCACCGCGCCCCACTTCAAACCCAGAGACTGGCCGGAGTCCGCTGTGAGCACCTGGCCGTTCGCACCCACAGCGAGCCGCGCGAACGTGCCGGCTGCCGACGCCCCGACTAGGTCGCCCTTCGCGTCGGCGAGCGTCTGCAAGACGTTCTCGGCACGCACCGTCGCCATCGTCACTTTCTTCGACGCCCCGCCAGTGGCGATGACGAGCTCATCCGTCGAGGCGAGAGTCGTTGCGGCGATGAGTGCACTGATCTTGGAATCGGCCATCGCAGGTGCCTATCGGTTCAGTCGCACTCGATCGGTCGGACTTCGACCGAGGACGCCGTGCGCTCGTCAGCCGTGATGCTCGTAGCAGCCCGTTCGCCGATGATGATGAGAGTCGCCGAGCGCTCGTCCGTGGTAACCGAGGTAGCCATACGC
>JACCWU010000180.1 GCA_013697465.1 Actinomycetota bacterium
GAGCAGCACGAGCGCGGACCCGGACGCCTTCTTCGCACCGATCCGATCCGGAATCCGCCGGCCGAAGATCCGGATCCCGACGACGATTCCCGAGAACAGCAGGAACAGGGCGCCGGCGCCCGAGAGGCCGAGATCGCGTGCGTACAACGCCACGAAGGCGTTGAACCCGGCAAAGCCTACGACCGATGCCACGAGCACGAGACCGGGGCCGACGGCCGCCGGATGCACGAGTCTCGAGGAGCCGGAGGAGTCCGCAGCGTCGGCCGGCCGAGTCTCGGGAAGTGCGAGTGCAACCAACGCTGCGGCCGCCGAGCAGCCGGCCGCGGCCAGCCAGACCGCGTCGTACCGGTCGTCGCCAAGCACGAGCTCGCCCAGGAACGGCCCGATCGCGAGCCCTCCCCAGAGTCCGAGCGAGTAGAGGCTGAGCGCTTCGCCACGCCGTGCCTCGGGAGCCAGGTCGACGACGATCGTGGCGGCGCCGACGAACATCAGTGCCTCGCCCACGCCGGTCACCAGTCGGAGCGCCACGAGCAACTCGAGCGTGTCCGCGGCGGTGTACGCGGCGACCGACCCGGCGACGACGATTGCGCCGGAGACGACGAGGACCTTGCGCCCGCGCCGGTCGCCGAGCCGCCCGGCGAGAGGCTGGAAGAGGAGTGCCGTCGGACTCGCGGCGGCGACGGCCAATCCGACTCCCGCACTCCCGACGTCGAGCGGCCCCTCCGCGTAGAGCGGAAGGATCGGGAGAAGCATCCCGATCGTCAAGAGCACGCCGAACTCGGCGACGACCGCGAGCACGAAGGGGGTCGTGAGTAGGCGAGGCGGCGCTTCCACCTTGCGATACAACCAGATCGAGGTTCGCGCGCGGCTCCTCTGGTTAGAACACTGAGATAAAGAGGCCGGCGGCTGTGTCGAGTGCTAGCGATTGCCCGCGAACCGCACGAACCGCATTGCGAGCATCGCCCGGTCAGGCCGCAAGTCGACGCGACGTGGTAGCACGATCGTACCTCCGTGCGCTTCCTTCAGCAGCTGGAGCATCGGTCCATCGTCTTCGTCGAGCAGTCGCTCGGACACTTGAACTTCGTATTGAGGGGTGACGCCGACCAAGTCTTGGTCATAGGCGCGGTGATGGATCGAACAGAGGCTCAGGCCGTTGTTGACCGCCGGCTCGCCACGGTCGTGAGCGTCACCGACGATGTGCGCGGCATCGAGGAGCCGGATCTCCTTGAGCCTGCAGATCGCACATTGGTGCCTTCGCGGGAAGCACACGGGCTCTGAAGCGCGACTGATGGAGACGTGCCCGAACCTCGACAACAGCGTAGCGACGCTCGATGGGGTCTTCGATGAGATGTGACGCGCCCATCGGCGTACGCCGGCCTGGCGAAAGCAGGACTCTGCGGTCTGCCGGATCGTCTTCGAGAACGTAGACGGGGTACTCCGGTCGGTACGAGCCGGGTCGAGTTCCGACGAAGTACACCAGTGGGACGCGCAGGTCGAACGCGGCGCGCAGGGCGCGATTGTCAGCTTGGTCGATCGAACCGGCCCGATAGTCGTAGAGGAACCCGTCGTCCGTCTCGGAGTCGCGGTAAGGCGACTTCGCAGACGTCTGCACGGCAAGTGCCGCGGGGCCGACCTGGGCGGCCGCGCGGAATATCCCTTTCTGGGTCGAGAGGAACGGCACACGACGATTTCGCCACGAGAACCCTTGGTCGAGTGCACCGGTGTAGGGCAGTTCGTCACCCCGTTGTGCGCGCAGTGCATCGAGGGCTCGGAAGCAGACCGCGCGCAGGTCATCGTCACGCACGCGGTGATTGTCAGCGCTAACGGTAGCTCGATCAAGTGGTCCGCGTTATCTTCTTCCTGTGGCGGAGGGAATCAGCCTCGAGGAGCTGCAGCTCGCGGCGCGGAACCACGGCATGCCGCTCGAGGCGCTCCGCTGGGAGATCACGCCGATCGGGCTCCACTATCTGCTGACGCACTACGACATCCCCGCTCCCGACCCGGCGACCTGGCGCCTCGAGGTCGACGGCTTGGTCGAGCGCCCACTCTCGCTCTCGCTCGAGGACCTTCGCGCCCGCCCCGCTGTGGAGATCGCCGTCACGATGGAGTGCGCCGGCAACGGACGGGTGCACGTCGAGCCGCATGTGGCCAGCCAGCCCTGGCTGCTCGAGGCGGTCGGCAACGCACGCTGGCGAGGGACGCCGGTCGCCGGACTTCTCGAGGAGGCCGGTATCGCTGACGGAGGTCGCGATGCGCTCTTCACCGGACTCGACCGCGGGGTCGAGGGCGGGGAGGAGCAGGCGTACCAGCGGAGCCTCCCACTCGACGAGCTACTCGGAGGCGAAGCGATCCTCGCGTACGAGATCAACGGGGAGCCGCTGCCGCCGCAGCACGGATTCCCGCTTCGCCTCCTCGTGCCCGGCTGGTACGGGATGACGAGCGTGAAGTGGCTCGAGAGGATCACCGTCCTCGACGCGCCCTTCGACGGATACCAGATGCGGCACTCGTACCGGCTCCGGCAGGAGGAAGACGAGGAGGGGGAACCGCTCTCGCGCATGCAGGTGCGAGCGCTCATGGTGCCGCCCGGCCTTCCCGAGTTCCTCAGCCGAACGCGGGTCGTTCCCGCCGGAACCTGCACCCTCGAGGGCCGAGCCTGGTCGGGGCAAGCTGAGGTCGCGGGTGTGGAGGTCTCGGCGGACGGCGGCAAGACGTGGTCCGAGGCGGAGCTCGGCGACGATTCGCTCGGCCGCTGGGCTTGGCGCGGATGGCGGCTCGAATGGGAGGCGACGCCCGGCGAGCACGAGCTGTGTTGTCGCGCCCGCGATGCCGCCGGAAACGTCCAGCCGCTCGAGTCGTCCTGGAACCTGGGCGGCTATGCCAACAACGCCGTGCAGCGCGTCTCGGTCACCGTCACCGAGTAGCCGCTCGCGTCGCCTGCGACTCACCCGCGTGCGCGTATCGTCTCGTCGTGCGCAAGGTCGCGGTTCTTGCTGTTCTCATCGCCGCCCTCGCCGGGACTTTGGTGTCGATCGCTCCAAGTGCGAGCGTGACGCGGACGCGGCTGGCTCTCGACGGCGTGCCCTTCAAGCCAGAGCTCGCGCTCACTTCGGCAGCGCGCTCGCGCGGTCTCATGAACCGGAGGCCTGCGCCTGCGGACGGCATGCTCTTCGTCTTCAGGACCCCGACCTCGGGCGGCTTCTGGATGAAGAACACGCTCGTCCCGCTGACGATCGGCTTCTTCAACAGAGACGGTGAGCGCGTCCGCCGGCTTTCGATGGTGCCGTGCCGCGCCGATCCCTGCCGGATCTACGAACCCGGGAAGCTCTATAGGTTCGCGCTCGAGCTGCGCGCTTCCGATCGTCGCGCGGCAAGGCGGCTCGGCCCGGTGACCCAGCTGAGGCGACTCATCCAGGCGGCCGAGTAGCGCTCACCAGTTCGAGCGATCGGCTCGAGCTTCGCCGGTGACGATCGCAGACGTTGTGGCCACCTCCAGTCGCAGCCGCGCGAAATCGGATCCGAGGCAAGCCCCGTCGAAGACGGCCCTGCTCGCGTTCGCGGCGAGCCATCTGACCTCCGGCGATACCACGGCGCTCGTACGGAGGCTCATCGCCCAGCGTCGAGTCGCACTACCCGCCGGGCAGGCTGAGGTGACCGACCTCGCCGAGATCGTCTCCCAGCACATGGACGAATCGGCTGCCACCGCGTGCTTGCAGGAGCTGCGCCGGCGGCACGAGATGGCGCTGCCGCTGGTTCCGCGCTGGGCCTAGACGATCCGGTCACACTGACGCCATGCGCGTCTTCCTCGGGCTCTGTGCTCTCGTCCTCGCTGTGCCGGCGGGCGCGACGGACGCTGCGCGGGCGCCGGTGGTCGTCGTCGATCCGGGACACGATCTGCGCGGGAACCCGGCGACCGAGCCGATCGGCCCGGGGTCGTCGAAGCAGAAGATCAAGGACGGCGGCGGTACGCACGGGGTCGTCTCCGGGCTGACCGAGGCGGAGCTGAACTCGCGGGTCGCGCTGCGGCTTCGGGCGCTGCTCGAGCAGGCTGGTGTGCGGGTCGTGATGACCCGGAAGAAGACTGCGCAAACCAGCATGGGAAACATCGCTCGCGCACGAATCGCGAACCAAGCGCGCGCGAACCTCTTCCTGCGCATTCACGCCGACGGCTCTACCGATCGCACCGTGCGCGGGACGCACACGCTCTACCCGGCGTTCCGGCGCGGGTGGACGGACGACATCTACGCGACGAGTAGACGTGCCGCACGAATCGTCCAGTCGGAGACGCGAAGCGCGCTCGGCTTCCCGGACCGAGGGCTCCAGGAGCGCTCGGACTTCACCGGGTTCAACTGGTCGGACGTGCCCGTGATCCTCGTCGAGATGGGTTTCATGACAAACCCAGCCGAGGACCGGCTGCTTGCGACCGAGGCGTACCAGCGCCGCGCAGCGATCGGTCTCTGCCGCGGGACGCTCCGCTTCCTGCGGCGCGCCGGGGACTGCCGTTAGCGCCAGTCGACCGAGACGACCTCGATGGGTTGCTCGAAGCCCTTTAGTACCTCGGACCGGGGCTCGGAGACGCGAAACGTGGTCTCTACGCCGTCGAGTGTCTCCCTGCTGACGAGAATTTCGGCGGGCCCCGCCGCCGCGCCGATGCGTGCGGCGACGTGCACGCTCTGTCCGCCGAAGTCGCGGCGATCTGCATCTGTGTGGAAAGCAGCACCCGCGTGGGCGCCGATCCTCACGTCCGGCGCGACGATCTCGGCGGCCAGCGCGCGCTGAATCGACACCGCCGCCTCGATCGCCGACCTCGGTTTCTCGAACGAGGCGAAGAAGCCGTCGCCGGTTTTCTTGACCACCACCCCGCCGCTTTCGAGGATCCGCTCGGGCACGAGCTGATCGTGCCGCGCGAGCAGCCTGCTCCACTTCTCGTCCCCGAGCGTCTCGAGCAGCTTGGTCGAGTCGACGATGTCCGTGAAGAGGAACGTGCGGCGCGTCTCGGCCTTTCCCAGGAGCTCCTTCACGCGTTCCTCGTCGAGCTTCGCACCCAGCCGCTCGAAGGTCGCGAGCGCGGCCTCGAGCTCGGTCGCCGACGCGTGCTCGTTCCCCTGGCGCCGGAAGGCGATGCCGAGCAGCAGCCGCGCCTGCGCGGTCTCGTACGGCGCGCCGACCCGCTGCCATTCGTCCCGCGCACGACGCAGACACTTGGCCGCGGCCGTCCAGTCTCTCTCGGCGAGCTCGAGCTGGCCGAATGCGTAGTGAACGGTGGCGTCGAATGCCTCGGTGCGGCGGGTGCCGATCTTGTACGAATCGACGATGCGCTCGAGCTCGTCCGCGGCCGCGCGAGCGGCCTTCGGGTCGGAAGCGGCGATCGCGATCTCGACCTGAGCCGGCAGGCTCCGCAGGCGCGACAGGGGATCCTGCACCTCTTCGAGCGTGCGCGTGATCCCCGCGAGCGCGGCGTCGACCTTGCCCTCCGCCAAGCGCAGCAGTGCGAGACCGGGCTGCGGGTCACGCCCCAGCTCGTTCGAGGTGCGATACGCCTCTTCCGCACCCGCGAAGTCCCCACGCCGACGACGGATCTCGCCGATCTCGTAGTAGCCGCCCGCGGTGATCTGGCGCTCGAAGTCGTGGAGCTCCTCGCACGCGGCCACCGCCTGAGCTTCCGCTGCGGGCCAGTCGCCCCGCAACCGCATGATCTCCGCGCGATGGAGACGGCAGGCCCCCGGAAACCCGCTGACGTCGAGGCGATCGCACCAGCGGTTGGCCGCTTCGGTCCACTCCGCGGCGCGCCGGTAGTCGCCGACGTCGTGGCACGAGCTGATCGTCATGCAGTACACGAGTCCGGTGGAATACGGCCGCAGCTCGCCGCAGCCCGCGGTCGCTTCGTCGAGCAGGGCGAGCCCCTTCTCCACGTCGCCTCGCTTCACGAGCACGCGTCCCTTGCCGACGAGGGCCAGCGCTTGTGTGTCTCGGTCGTCCAACCGTTGAGCGATCTCGTACGCGCGGTCGAAGTCCTCGACCGCCGCGGCGAGATCCCCCTCGGCGAAGAGCGCGTTGACGGCGCGCGTGAGCGTCAGATAGCCGTGCTCGACCGACTCGGGCTGCGCTTCGAGCAGTCGCTCGGCGTTCGCGAACCAGCCCTTCGAGACGGCAAACGCACCCCGGCCGCTCTGATCCCAGGACAGCGTCAGCGCGATCCGCGCCGCCCCGAGCTTGTCGCCGGCCGCGGCGAACCCGGCATAGGAGCGCTCGCGCAGCCCGATCGCCTCGTCGAGCTTTCCGTTCCACCATGCAGCATCGGCGTAGCTCTCGAGGTCCTCCGGGCTCAGATCCTGCT
>JACCWU010000183.1 GCA_013697465.1 Actinomycetota bacterium
GGGGGAAACATGGTTTCCCCCGCGAGAGCGAGCCGGAGGCGAGCGACGGTCAAGCCGCTTCCTCCTCGCGCGCGATTCGTCCCAGAATCCCGTTCACGAGGCGGCCCGCGTCCTCGGACGCGTAGCGCTTCGCGAGCACGACTGCCTCGTTGATCGCAACCTCGGGCGGCACAGTTCTCTCCTCCAGCTCGTAGACACCGATGCGCAGAATGTTTCGCTCGAGCGTACCCAGCCGCCCGGCCGGCCATTCGTCCGAGGTCTCGGTGATCCGGAGGTCGATAGCCTCTGCGCGGTGGGCGACCGCTTCCGCCAGCGAGGATGCGAACTCGTCCGGCGTTCCCTCGTACAGCGAGGCGAGCGGCTGCCCGGTCAGATCCCACTGGTACAGGAGGAAGAGCGCGGTCCGGCGTCCCGCCCGTCTTCCCGTCGGCGCGTTCATGAGGGCGAGAGGGACGGCAGCCGATCCTGCAGCTCGGCGAGCGTGGAGGTCGAGTAGTCGCCGCCTCGAAACGGCGCCGACTCGAGCACGTCGATCGCAAGCTCCCGCGTTGTCGGGATCCCTTCGACCTCGAGCTCGGAGAGCGCGCGCAGCGCACGCGAGATCGCCGCGGGTCGCGTCTCGTCCCACACGATGATCTTCGCGATCAGCGAGTCGTAGTACGGGGTGACCTCGTTGCCCTCGCTCGTTGCCGTGTCGACCCGCACGCCGGCGCCGAGCGGCGGTCGGAAGCGCGTCACCGTTCCCGGTGCGGGAGCGAACGCGCGAGCCGGATCTTCCGCGTTGATCCGGATCTCGATCGCGTGGCCGCGACGCGGCGCGCGCCCGACGAGCTCGAGTCCCTCGCCCGCCGCGATCCGAACCTGCTCGCGCACGATGTCGAGTCCGGTGACGAGCTCGCTCACGGGATGCTCCACCTGGAGCCTGCAGTTCACCTCGATGAAGTGGAATCCCCCGCCCGGCCCGAGGAGGAACTCGAACGTGCCCGCGTTTCGGTAGCCGATCGTCGTGCACGCCCGCTCGACCGCGGCCTCCATCTCCTCCCGGGTCGCCGGATCGAGGGCAGCCGACGGCGACTCCTCGATCAGCTTCTGGTGGCGGCGCTGGATCGAGCACTCGCGCTCGCCGAGCGTGAGCACGGCTCCGTGGGTGTCGCACAGCACCTGGATCTCCACGTGTCGCGCCAGTGCGACCGCCTTCTCGAGGTACAGCGAGCCGTCGCCGAACGCCGCCTCGGCCTCGGCGGCCGCAGCGACGAAGGCGTCTTCGAGCTCCTCGTCGGTCGAGACGCGCCTCATGCCCTTGCCGCCTCCTCCCGAGGCCGCCTTGAGGAGAACGGGAAAACCGGCCTCGATCGCGGCCCGGCGCAGCCCTTCGAGATCAGCGGTGCCGTCGCTTCCGGGGACGAGCGGGACGCCGGCCGCGCGCATCTCCTCCTTCGCGCGAACCTTGTCGCCCATGCGCTCCATGACCTCCGCAGGCGGCCCGATGAACACGAGCCCGTTCTCCTCGCATGCGTGCACGAAGGCGGGGTTCTCCGCGAGGAAGCCGTAGCCGGGGTGGATCGCCTCGCACCCGGTCGTCTGCGCAGCGGCGACGATGTTCGGGATCCGGAGGTAGCTCTCCGCCGCCGCCGGCGGGCCGACGCAGACCGAGCGCTCGGCCAGGTGGACGTGCAGCGCGTCCGCGTCCGCGGTCGAGTAGACGGCGACCGCCTCGATCCCGAGCTCGTGCAGCGCGCGCACGATCCGCACGGCGATCTCGCCCCGGTTCGCAACGAGGACTCTCGAGAACATCCGCTGGCCTAGACCGCGGGTGGCGCGAGGACCGGCTCGATCTCGAACAGGAGCTGCCCGAACTCGACCGGTTGCGCGTTCTCGACGTGGATCGAGCGGATGGTTCCCTCGACGTCGGCCTTCAGCTCGTTGAAGAGCTTCATCGCCTCGAGCAAGCACAGCGTCTGCCCTTGGACGATCGTGTCGCCCACGTCCACGAACGCCGGCTCCCCCGGACTCGCCGCACGATAGAAGACACCCACCATCGGGGACTCGACCCGCGTGACACCGTCGGGCTCGTGGGTGTCTGTCGGCGCGACAGGCTCTACACCGTACGTCGCAACGGGAACTGGCCCCGCGACGACCGGCTCGTCGGCCCGGCGCACCGACACCCGCATCCCCTCGTCCTCGATCTCGATCTCGCCGACCCCGCTCTCCTGGACGATCTTGACCAGCTCGCGGATCCGCTCTCCGCGCTCGGCATCCGCGTCCTCCGCGATCAGCGCGCCATCGCGGGAGTGCCGGGCGCGGATCATCTTGAGGAGCTCTTCGGCCTCGAAGCCGAACATCGCGATCAGGACGAGCTCTTCCTCGCTCGCGGCGAGGCCCTCGGCTGCCTCGCGGACGTCCTCTGCGGTCAGCGGATCGTCGTCGAGCCCGGTTCGGGGAGCGAGCAGCTCGATCGCGCGCACAACCGTGGGGTCAATGGGCTCTGGAGTCGCGCCGTACGCTCCTTGTACGAGCGCCCTGAACTCGTCGAGCACCGTGCCGTAGCGGCGGGCCTCGAGCACGTGCAGGAGAGCCTGCGAGGCGAGGATCTGACCGATCGGCGCGGCGAGAGGCGGCCAGCCTGCCTCGGCTCGAACTCTGCCGGCCTCCTCGAGCACGTCCTCGAGGCGGTCCGCGGCGGCGTGGGCCCGCAGATGGACGTCGAGCGCCGCGACGAGGCCGGACGGCAGGTCGTACTCCGCCGCGCGGACGGCGATCCGAGGCGCGACGTGCGAGACGGGCTCGTCGCCGATGTACTCGTCGATGAGGTCCGATGCCTCCCACAGGCGATTCGTCTCGACACCCGTCGCTCGGCCCAGTCCATCCAGCGATTCGGCAAGCGACTCCCCCGATACGCGGTGAAGCATGAGCGCGAGCGGGTAGACCGTGGTCGCGACGAGATCCGCCCCGGCATCCACCGCCGCGAGCGCGGAGGCCAGTCCGGTGCCGGCCGAGCCCTGGACATAGAAGCCGACCGGGAGCTGGCTCGCGTCCCTGATCCGGCCGACCAGCTCCTGCGCGCGGTGCGGGAAGAGGGCGCCGGTCGGGTCGTTGACGATCACCCGCGTCGCCCCTAGCTCGGGTAGCTTCCGCGCCTGCTCGACGAGCGTTTCGGTCTCCGTCTCACCTATTCGTCCCGGGCTGTACACGAGACCTGCATGGAACGCGCCGCCCGCGTTCGTGATCGCGGCCCCGGCTTCGCGCAGGTTCGAGACATCGTTCAGCGGGTCGTGCAGACGGAAGACCTCGATCCCGTTCTCAGCGGCGCAGGAGACGAAGCGCCCGACGATGTCGCCGCTCACCGGCCGCGAACCGACGAGAAAGCGGCCGCGGAGCGCGATCCCGAGCGGCGTCGACACCCGTGTCTTGATCGCACGAATCCGTTCCCAAGGCGACTCGACCCGTCGTCGCACGCTCGCGTCGAAGACGCCACCGCCGGAAATCTCGAGACAGGCGAAGCCGGCACGGTCGAGAATCTCCGCAATTCGGAGGATCTCCGCCGTCGGCAGCTTGCCCGCGAGCGGCTCCTGGGACAGGAGCCGGATTGTCGTGTCCACGAGCCTCGGCACAGCCTCGGGACCTTAGCGACCTGTCGAGCGAGGCGTTCGCCCCGGAGCGCGCCCCGGGAGAAGCCAAGTTACAACTTGTAACTTGGCTCGATCCGCGCCTGCGATGGGGCACAGAGGCAAGTGACAACTTGTAACTTGCGTCTCGCTTCGTTCGGAGCGGTTACCGAACGAGGGTTTTTCGCGACGTCAGGCGCGGCTGATGTAGCGGCCTTCGCGGGGATCGACCTTGATCCGCTCGCCGCGATCCACGAACAGCGGCACCTGGACGACGGCGCCGGTCTCGAGCGTCGCCGGCTTCGTCACGTTCGACACCGTGTCGCCGCGAACCGCCGGCTCCGTCTCGGTCACCGTCAGCTCGACCGACGCAGGCATCTGCAGTCCGGCGGGCTTTCCGTCGACGGCCAGCATCTGCACCGAGCTCGACGGAGTGAGATACGCTAGCGCGTCGGCAACCTCGGCGCGGGGAAGCCCGAACTGATCGTAGGTCTCCTCGTCCATGAAGTGGGCTTCGTTGCCGTCGTCGTACATGTACTGCACGTTCTTCACCTCGGTGTGGACGCGCGCAAAGCGCTCACCCGCTCGAAACGTGCGGTCGACGACGGCGCCGGTGCCGAGCGCCTTGAGCTTCGTGCGCACGAAGGCCCCGCCCTTGCCGGGCTTCACGTGCTGGAACTCGACGATGCGCCAGACGCCCCCGTCGAGCTCGACGTGCATGCCGTTGCGGAACTGGTTCGTCGAGATGGTCTCGGCCATGGCAGCGATCGAGTGTAGTTACTCGACCGTGAGCAGCTCCTTCGAGAACTGCGTGAGCCGCTCGCAGCCGGCGTCGGTGACGAGAACGAGGTCCTCGACACGCACTCCGCCTTCGCCCGGGAGATAGATCCCCGGCTCGACGCTGACCACGTTCCCGGGCTCCAGCACGTCGGTCGACTCTTGGCGCAGCGTCGGCGCCTCGTGGATCTGGATGCCGACTCCGTGGCCCAAGCCGTGACCGAACTCCTCGCCGAAGCCGGCCGCTTCGATCACGGCGCGTGCAGCCCCATCCGCGTCGCGGCCGGCGACACCGGGTCCGACCGCCGCGAGCCCGGCAAGCTGCGCCTCGAGGCACACCCGATAGATCTCGGCGAGCCGTTCCGCAAGCTCCCCGGTCGCGAACGTTCGTGTGCAATCGGAGCAGTACCCGTCGAGCACGCAGCCCGCATCCACCGTCACGAGTAGCCCTTCCTCGATCGCGCGGTCTCCCGGAACGGCGTGGGGCGATCCGGCCGTGCTGCCTGCTGCGACCACGGTCGAGAAAGAGACTCCGCTGGCACCGGCCTCGCGGAAGCCTCGCTCCACCCACCAGGCGAGCTCGCGCTCCGTGCGGCCCGTGAAGCGCTCCTCGGCGAGCGCGCCGAAGATCTCGTCGGAGAGCGCCGAGGCACGCCGCATGGCGGCGATCTCCCCTTCGTCCTTCACCGCTCGAAGCGACTCGACGTGACCGGCGGTCGGAACGGCGTCGACACCCGCGTCGACGAGCGCTCGGTAGCCCACAAACGGAAGGTGCGCCTCCTCGAACCCGACCCGGCGTCCCGCCAAAAGCTCGGCGATCGCCGGCAGCAGACCGCGCGCCGTCTCCACGAAGGTCACGTCTTCGACCTCCCGCGCTCGCGCCGCGTAGCGAAAGTCCGCATAGAGGGTCGCCCCGCCGCCCGGCTCGACGAGAAGCGCGGCGTTCGAGCTCTCGAGACCGGTCAGGTAGCGCACGTTCGCCTGCCCCCCCAGGACGTACGGCGGCCCTGCGACGAGGAGCGGCTCCTCGAGGAGCCCTGCCAGCCGCGCGATCCGCGTCACTCGACGCCCTTGACGAGAAACTCGAGCGCCTCCCGGTAGCCCTCGGGCCCCTTCCCCACGATCCTCGCAGACACCAGGCCTTCGAGCACCGAGAAGCGGCGCCACTCCTCGCGCTCGTCGATGTTCGAGAGATGGACCTCGACGAGCGGGACCGTGAAGAGCTCGACCGCGTCGCGAATCGCCCACGAGTAGTGCGCCCACGCGCCGGGGTTGACGACGATGCCGTCGGCCCAGTCCAGCGCATCGTGGCACCAGTCGACGTATTCGCCTTCGTGGTTCGTCTGGCGGCAGCGAACCGTGCACCCGACCTCGGACGCCCATGTGTAGATGCGCGTCTCCAGCTCGGAGAGACTCAAACCCCCGTAGAGCTCCGGGTCGCGACGGTCGAGCGCGTCGAGATTGACGCCGTTGAGGACGACGATTCGCATCGCGCGACCTTACGCGATGAGCGTGTCGAGAACGGCCCGGACATCGCGCGCGTCGACCTGGACACCCCACCGCGGACGCCCGGGAGCGTCGAGGAGCACAAGGCGCGGGCTTCCCGCTTTCGCCTTCTTGTCGCGGGTGAGGGCGGCCCAAGCCACGTCGCGGTCGACGGCCACCGGTGTCGGCTGGAGCACCTCTTGCACGGTCTGCGCCTCGTCGTGCAGGCCCGAGAGACGCAGAGCGGCGAGCAGCCCGAGGGCGACCGCGCGACCGTGCGCGAGCGTGTAGCCGGAAGCGGACTCGAGCGCATGCGCAAACGTGTGCCCGAGGTTGAGCTGTGCTCGATCGGCGCGGTCGAGAGGGTCGCGGAGACAGATCGCGGCCTTGAACGCGGCGCACCGCCGCACCTGCTCAGCGGTCTCGAGCTCCCAGAGACGCTCTCCCGCCAGCAGTCCCGTCTTGACGACCTCGGCAAGCCCGTTCTCGACCTCCGCGGCGGGGAGCGTGGCGAGAGTCGCCATGTCTGTGAGCACGCGAGCCGGCCAGTGGAAAGCGCCGACGAGGTTCTTGCCTGCCGGGACGTCGATCGCCGTCTTCCCGCCGATCCCAGCATCGACCTGGGCGACGAGCGTCGTCGGGATCGGCGTCCACGCAATACCGCGGAGATGGGTCGCAGCGACGAAGCCGGCAAGATCGAGCGTGGAGCCACCTCCGAGCGCGACCAGGGTCCCGCTGCGGTCGAGCCGAATCGTCGACCAGAGCCGCTCCGCCTCGCCAGCGGTCTTCGCGCGCTCGCCCGCCGGAACCTCGTGCTCACCGACGAGCCTGTCCGCGAGACCCGCCCGCACGACCTCTCCGTGCAAGCGCGCGACGGTCGCGTCGGCGACGACCTCGACCGGCCCGTCTCCGGGGACGAGCTCGGTGAGCCGCGCGAGCGCACCGTCCTCGATGTCAACCCCCGCAGCCGCGAGAATTGCCCCATCCGCGTCCGTCGCCCGACCGTCGGCGACCCGGTCGTAGAGGGATTTGCGCTCGTCGTAGAGCGCGTGGAACGCACGTGGGTCTCGTGCGAGCGGTCTGCCGCTGTCCGCGACCCGTGCCCATGCTTCCTCGGGTGAGGCCTCGAGGAGCAAGGTAAAGGCGTTTTGCTCGAGCGCCTCGCGCGTCTCGATCGAACCAACGGCTCCCCCGCCCAGCTCGACCACCACCGGTAGACGCCGATCGAGCACCTCGGTCGCGACCTGCTCCTCGAGCTGGCGGAACGCCGATTCTCCTCGTTCTGCAAAGTGCTCGGCGATGCTCTCTCCCGTTCGCTCCTCGACGATGCTGTCGACGGAGACGAAGGGTCGCCCGAGCCGCGCCGCGAGCTCCGGGCCGAGAGTCGACTTCCCTGCGCCCATGAAGCCGACGAGCGCCAAGTGCCGATCGAGGGTATTCAGAGCCGCCAGTCGATCCGCTCCAGGTAAGCGGTGTGGGCACCGACGAAATCCGCGAGCGCGTCACCTCCGAACTTCTCGCGAGCGGCGCGCGCGAGCTCCCAGGCGACCGCCGACTCCGCGACGACGGCCAGCGCATCGACCGCCTGGACGTCGCTCCGCTCGACGAGCGCCTGTCCCGGCTCGCCCGTCTCGAGGTCGACCGAGCCGAGCGGGCGCATGAGCGTCGGAAGCGGCTTCATCGCCGCGCGGAGCACCACCGCTTCGCCGTTCGAGACGCCCCCCTCGAGGCCGCCGGCGCGGTTGCTCGAGCGGCGGCGATCAGGCTCGATCTCGTCGTGCGCCTCTGATCCGCGCAGCCGCGCGAGTGCGAAGCCTTCGCCAATCTCGACGCCCTTCACAGCCTGGATTCCCATCACGGCCGCGGCAAGTCGGGCGTCCAGCCGGTCGCCCTTCTCCGCATACGAGCCGAGTCCCGGCGGCACGCCGGTCGCGACGACCTCGACGATGCCTCCGAGCGTGTCCCGATCGCCGCGCGCGGAGTCGGTGGCGGTGCGCGTTGCGTCGTCGCCGCTCTCGCCGCCGATCTCGAGCACACGGCCGGCCACAAAAACGCCAATCGCCGCGAGCAGCGTCTTCGCGATCGCGCCGGCGGCGACATGGCAGGCCGTCTGGCGGGCGCTGGCCCGCTCGAGCGCGTTGCGGACGTCGTCGTGCCCGAACTTGAGCGTCCCCGCGAGGTCGGCGTGTCCCGGACGAGGCAGCGTCACCGGCTCCGTGCCCTTCCCGGACCGCTCGCCTTCGGGGGGCCAAGGGCTCATCCCCCAGGCCCAGCTCTCGTGGTCGCGGTTGCGGATGACGAGCGCGAGCGGCGTTCCGAGCGTCAGGCCGTGGCGCAGTCCTGCGAGCACCTCGACCTCGTCCCGCTCCAGTTGCTGGCGGGGGCTCCGGCCGTAACCCTCGCGCCGGCGGCGCAGATCGTCGTCGATGGCTGCCCGGTCGAGCTCGAGTCCCGCTGGCAGCCCGGTCAGGATCGCGACGAGCGCCGGGCCGTGCGATTCCCCTGCCGTGGCGAGCCCTAGCGACACGGTTCTAGCGTAGACCGCCAGGTACCACCGTGTTACTCGCTCAAGCCCCGATCGCCTCGCGCATCGCGAGGAGCGGCGCCGGCAGGCCCGTCCAGAGCTCGAACGACGCCGCCCCCTGAGCGAGGAGCACCTCGAGCCCGCTCACCACCTTCGCGCCCGCTCGACGCGCCGCCTGCGCCGTTGCAGTTTCCGGGTACGGAAGATCGACCAGTGTCTGCCCTCCGCGCAGCTCGACGAGCACCTCGTCGCGGACCGGCGTCGCGTTCACGACGACATCGGCGCCGTCGACGACAGGCGGCCATTCGGAGCGACGTGAGAAACGCCGCGCGTGCGGGAGCGCCTGCAGGAACGCTGTCGCCGAGCCGCCGTCGCCGATGACGACGGCACGGTCCGTGTGCAGACCTTCGAGGATCGCGGCGTCGGTCGTCCATCCCTCGAGCCGGCCCTCACGCACGACAAGCGTGTTGACCGACGGAGCGTCCGTCTCGCAGAGCGCGGCGACTGCGACCTTGTACGGCGCGGTGACGTTCGCCCCGGCGAAACCGAGCGCCGCGACCCCTCGGACTGCATCGGCAAGCCGCTCGGGAGGGGTCGCAAGCGGCACGTAGGCCCAGTCGATCCCGAGCGCGGCGAAGGCCGCATTCTGCATGCGAGGCGAAAGCGAGTGCTCGACCGGCCAGCCGATGAGTCCCACGAGCCGCGTCGTGCCTGAGATCTCGTTCACGCGACGACGACCTCGGGGGGCTCGGCGAGGAATGCGTCACGGATCGGCCTATGCACCGGCCAAAGCTCGAGCCTGCCGAGCTCGTCGCGGCTGAGCCAGCGAAGCGCGAGTGACTCGTCGCTGGCGACCGGCTCGTCCCCCTCCACGGGGACGACGAGAAACACGATCGACAGCACCTGACAGACGTTGCCGTCCGGGTAGGCGATCACTCGCGTGGGATCGGAGAAGACGCCGAACAATGTCGACTGGGCGATGCGGAGCCCCGTCTCCTCGAGCACCTCCCGATGCAGCGCAGCAAGCACCGTCTCGTCGTCGTCGACGCGCCCCCCGACGAAGCCCCACGAGCCGTCGTCGCGGCGACGCTCGAGAAGGAACGTGCCCTCGCGCTCGATCAGGGCGGCCGTGCCGACCCGGCGCGGAACGTTCGGCGCGGGCGCGCGCGGATCGCGGTAATAGCTCGGCACGGAACCGCAGTATCTCGCCAACCGGGACCCGAGCTCTCGCGAGAACCCCATGACACGGAAAACACCCCGGAAACGCCCCCAAGGGAACCCCGGGTTCCCTGCGGTCACCATATCGACGAACAAGTGGCCTATGGGAGACGACTCTGTCGCAACTGTGTAACAACCCACCCGCGAGGAGCGGGTCAGCAGCCGAAGCCGTACTCGCACTTCTTGCTGAAGAACTCCGCCTCGCTCGCCGTGAAGAAGTGATGCACGCCGTCGGGCTTGCGGACGAAGAAGAGGTAGTCGACCGTGGCCGGACGTGCGGCCGCACGCAGCGACGCGACCCCGGGATTCGAGATCGGAGTCGGGGGTAGCCCGAGACGGTTGCGCGTGTTGTACGGGTCGTCGCTTTCGAGATCCGACTCCTTGAGCGACTCGGTGCCGGGGACGTTGCGCCCGTACCGGATCGTCGCGTCGATCCCGAGCTGCATGCCGGCCCGCAGCCGGTTGTAGATCACGGCGGCGACGAGCTTCCGCTCCTCGGGCGCAACGGCCTCCTTCTCCACCATCGAGGCGATGATGAGCACGTCGTACGGCGTGAGGTTCTTCGACCGCGCGTATCCGAGCTCCAGCTTCCGCCACTGCCGCTGGAACTCGGCGAGCTGGTCGCGTACGAGCTTCCGCGCGGTCGTGCGCTTCGTGAACTCGTACGTCGCCGGAAAGAGGAAGCCCTCGATCCGGTCGCCGGGCCAATCCTTGCGGAACGCGGTGGGAGGCTTCGCCTCCGCCGTCGCGCGCACGTAACCCGCCCGATCGAGCCGCGGGGTCACGTTGCGGTTCTCGATCGCGATCTTCCTCACGGCAGCGACACGCTCGGCCATCTCCTGCCTCGTGAAGCCTTCCGGGAAGATGATCTTGAGGATCTGGATCGGCGCGACCGGCGGTGGCGGCGGTGGCGGATCCTCGTGCCGGCAACCCGCGACTGCGAGGAGGCCGACGAGGACGAGCGCTGCGCCGGCGTGTCGCAGGCCGCCCCGCGAGCGACGTGCTCGACTCCTAGGCGTCACGTCTTTGCGCTCGTCCACGCCAGGTAGCTCTCGAGCAGGTGGGCTGCGGCTCGAGCGTCCTCTGGGGCGGTTCCCGTGGCCTGCGCGGCAAGCGTGGTCGTGAAACGCTCGTCATAGGTCTCGACGGGGACCTCGAGAGCCGCCTCGAGCGCCCGAACGAACCCGTCCGTCTCCCGAGCCTGACTGCCGTGCTCCCCCTTGAGCGTCAGCGGGAGGCCTACGACGACGCGCTCTGCGTCGTGCTCGCGCACGAGCGCCCCAATGCGCTCGAGCCCCGACGGGCTTCCCGCCCGTTCGACCACCTCGAGCGGCCGCGCGATCGAGCCGGAGGCGTCCGAGATGGCGACGCCCGTCCGCGCTGCGCCGTAGTCGAGCGCGAGCACCTTCACAGCGCGGACAGGATGAGCCGCTCCGCTTCTGCGAGAGCCTCTGGCAGCTTGTCGGGATCCTTGCCGCCGGCGCGGGCCATGGTCGGTCGGCCTCCGCCGCCCCCTCCCACGATCGCGGCCGCCTCCCTCACGACGTCGGACGCGCTGATCCTGCCGGCGACGGACTCGTCGAAGTTGGCGACGAGGTGCACTTTGCCGTCCTCTCGCGACCCGAGAACGACCGCAGCGGGAGCATGGCGTTGCTTGAAGCGATCGGAGAGGTCGAGCAGCTCGTCGCCGTCGAGACCCTCCACCGACTGGACGATGACGTTCACGCCGTTCTCGACGCGCACCGTCGCGTCGACGGCAGCGGCCGCGTTTGCCGTGTCGGAGGGCTGCTTCCTCGACTCCTTCCGGAGCGACTCGATCTCGGAGCGAAGCTCGTCCACCTCGCGGGAGCGGGCGGCGAGAACAGCCCACGCTTCGCCGGAGGTCACGGCTTCTACCCTGCGCACTCCTGCGCCCACCGAGCCTTCGGAGAGCAGGACGAAGGGGCCGATCTCCGCAGTCGAGCCGACGTGGGTGCCGCCGCAGAGCTCGACGGAGAATCCAGGGATCTCGACCACCCGCACGATGTCGCCGTACTTCTCGCCGAAGAGCATCGTCGCGCCGAGCGAGCGGGCCTCGTCGATTGGCGTCTCGAACACATGCACGGGCAGATTCTCGAAGACCGTTTCGTTGACGCGGCGCTCGACTTGCTCGCGCTCCTCTCCGGTCAACGCCTGCTCGTGTGTGAAGTCGAAGCGCAGCTTGTCCGGTCGCACGGCCGAGCCGGCCTGCCGGACGTGATCGCCGAGGACCTCGCGCAGCGCCTGGTGCAGGACGTGGGTCGCCGTGTGGTTGGCCATCGTCGGATAGCGAACCCTCCAGGGTACGACCGCCCGGACACGATCCCCGGCGGCGAATCCGGTTCCGCGAAAGAGCAGCACCTGGTCGTCGTCGAAGCGGTAGGCCTCCACAAGCTCCGCCCTCGTGCCGGACTCGTCGTCGAGCTCGATGAAGCCGCCGTCCGTCACCTGGCCGCCTCCGGCCGCGTAGAAAGGCGACTCGCGCAGCTTCGCGAGAAAGACGCCGTCCTCGAGCTCGGCGAGTGCGCCGACCTGGGTGAGGACGTCGGTCTTCACGTAGCCGACGAACTCGGTGTCGAAGCCGGCCTCGCGCGCGAGCTCCGCAGCGCGTTGCAGGTCACTTCCGCCGCCGGCCCGGGAGATCTCGCGATGTGTCTGCATCTCCACTTGGTAGCCGTCGACATCGACTGCCTGACCTCGCTCCTCCGCGAGCTCGACGGTGAGCTCGAGTGGAAACCCGTAGGTCGCGGCGAGCGTGAACGCCTCGCCGCCGGAGATCGCCTCCGTGCCCGCGAGCTCATCGAAGAGCTTCAGGCCGCGCTCCAGGGTCTCCGAGAAGCGCTCCTCCTCTGTCCTGACCACCCGCTCGATGTCGTCCGCACGCTCGCGCAGCTCCGGGTATGCGTCCTCCATCTGGGCGACGACGACGGAGGGAAGGCGGTAGAGGTCACGGAGGCCGATGCGCCGGGCCTGCACCACAGCACGCCGCACGATTCGGCGCAGCACGTACCCGCGGCCCTCGTTCGACGGCGTGACCCCGTCCCCGACGAGGAACGTCATCCCGCGCCCGTGATCCGCCAGCACGCGGTGCGCCTTCGTCGCCGCTGCCGAGTCGCCGTACGCGACACCGGACTCCCCGGCGATCCACTCCATGATCCGCTGGTAGCCGTCCGTCTCGTAGACGGACATGACGTCCTGGAGGATCGCAGCCGCACGCTCGAGGCCCATCCCGGTGTCGATGTTCTCGGCGGGAAGCGGCGTCAGGCTGCCGTCCGCGGCCTGCTCGAACCCCATGAACACGAGGTTCCAGAACTCGAGGAAGCGCTCGCACCGCATACAGGCGGGCGCGCAATCCGCGTTCCCGCACCCGTGCTCCTCGCCCCAGTCGTAGTAGAGCTCCGAGTCAGGCCCGCAAGGCCCGGGGCCGCCCACGGACCAGAAGTTCTCGGACGTCGGCAGCGGGACGATCCGCTCGCGCGGCATGCCGAACTTCTCCCAGAGCTCGATCGCGATTTCGTCCGGCCCCAGCTTCAGCAGCGGGTCGCCGGCGTGGACCGTGACCCAGACCCGATCCCAATCGAGCCGCATTCGCTCGCGCACGAACTCGCTGGCGAGCTCGATGGCGCCCGCCTTGTAGTACTGGCCGAACGAGAAGTTGCCGAGCATCTCGAAGAAGGTGAGGTGCGAGCCGTCTTTGCCGACCTCGTCGATGTCGACCGTGCGGAAACACTTCTGCACGGTCACGATCAGGGGAGCGGGCGGCTCCTCGTGGCCCAGGAAGTACGGCATCTGCGGCTGCATGCCCGCGGTCGTCAGCAGCGTCGTGTCCGCGCGAGGGATGAGCGAGGTCGAAGGGCGGCGCAGGTGGCCCCGCTCCTCGAAGAAGGCTTGAAACTCCTCGCGCAGCTCGGCGGTCGTCCGCATAGGGGGATTCTACGAGCCGGTTCGACCGCGCCAGAGCGCGTCGCCGAACCGGGAGATCAGATGCTCGGCGGCTGCCCGATCGTGTCTTCTGCCGAGGACTTGCCTGCCGTGCGCAGCTCCTCGTCGAGCTCGGCTTCGCGTCGCGCGCCGGCCGCTTTCGCGACCGTGACCGCATCTCCGAAGTCATGGCGCGCGCGAAACGCGGAGACGCCGTGGGATACCGCGGCTGCCAACCCCGTGACCTTCTTCACCGGCGTCGTGATCGCGGTCGAGACGGCCCGCACCGCGGTATCGGCGCTCTCCGCCATCGAAACGGCGCTGTCGGTGACCACGTCGAGCTTGTCGAGCTCCTTGTTCACGAGGTCGATCGTCCCTCCCGCCTTCTCGATCACGGGGAGAAGCTCGCGCTCGGTTCCCTGAATGAACGAGGAGAGCCGGCCGAACGTCCCTCCGAGCCGGACGAGCATGTACGCGAGACCCAGGCCGCTGGCGACGAAGAACGCCGCGAGCGCGTAGTCCAGGACATCGCCTGCGGTGGACGCGAGGGTGCTCATCGGAGAAGGATCCTAGCCGTTTCGCGATTCAGCAAACCTCGGTCACCACGCCCGCCCCGACAACAGCGTCGCCGTCGTAGAGCGCAGCTACCTGCCCGCGGGCGACGGCGAGCGCTGGTTGCTCCAGCTCGAGCGTGAGGTCGCCGTTCGACGCGGCGACGCGCGAGGGCACCGGATCCGAGCGATAGCGCAGCTTCACGTCCGCCCTGGAGACGGGTGCGTAGAGCCTCCCCTCCGCCTCGATGCGGGTCGCTGCGAGGGCCTCGCGCGAGCCGACGACCACCCGGTTCGACGCCCGGTCGGTGCGGATGACGTACAGGGGACGGGCTGCGGCGATCCCGAGCCCGCGACGCTGCCCGGGCGTGAATCGCCAATACCCTTCGTGCCGACCGAGGATGTTGTCGTGCTCGTCGACGACATCCCCCGACGCCGCCGCGAGCCCCTGGCGGGCCAGGAAGCTGCGGTAATCGTCACCCGCGAGGAAGCACGCTTCCTGGCTCTCCGGTCGTGTTGCCGCCGCGAGTCCGGCCCGCGCCGCTTGGGTGCGCGTCTCCTCCTTCGACTGCTCGCCAAGCGGGAAGTCGACGCGATCGAGGATCCGCGGATCGACGGTTGCGAGCATGTAGGACTGATCCTTCGCCGGATCCGCCGCTCGTGCCAGCAGCCGCTGGCCGTCGCGTTCGACGACACGTGCGTAATGGCCCGTCCAAAGCCGGTCTGCCCCGGCTCGTGCGACGAAGTCGAGCAGGGCATCGAACCGGAAGGCGCCGTTGCAGCGCGTGCACGGGTTCGGCGTCTCACCCGCGCCGTAGGACGCCACGAACGGCGCGACCACCGCCTCGCGGAACTCTTCCCGAAGGTCGAGCGTCACGTGAGGGAGCCCGAGGGAATGGCACGTCGCGCGGGCGGCGGACACCGCCGCGGGCGAGCAGCACGCGCGCTCCGCACTCGGGCCGTGCGGGTCCTGCCAGAGCCGAAGCGTGACGCCGATCACGTTCGGACCCGCTCGGATCAGCGCGACTGCGCTGTCCACTCCGCCGCTCATCGCGACCGCAATCCGTCCCGCCCGAGGCTCGGCGGCGAAGACCTGGCCAAGCGCGGATGCGAGCGCCTCGACGGCGAGCGGGTCGCCGCCGACGGTCGCGGCTTCGAGCAGCGTCAGTCCGTCGAGCTGACGCTCGAGGCCGTCCGCGCGAGAGCGCACGACGCGATCGGCGTCCACGACGAGATGGGCCGAAGCCCACTCACCGTTCTGTGTCGCGTCTCCGACTACCTCTACGGTCACGGGCTCAGGCTAGATGCTCCACCGTGAGCCCGGAAGGTGCTCCACCCTGCCGATGAAGTCCGGCCGTTGCGAACCTGGCTCTGCCAGGTGGGTGCCGTGCGGGGCGTCGGCAACGCCTATCCCCGACGCCGGCTCCCTTCGCGTGAGTGTTGGTTCACGTTAAGGCCGGGCCACGCACAGGGTCGAGCGAATGGATCTTACCCGCTGGCCTCGGTGGCGAAGCGCCATTCGATCTCCTCGGTCCCCTCGACCCCGAGCATGCGAGCGAGCCGCTGGGTGAGCTCCATCTGCCGCCCCGCTTCCACGAGCGCGTTGTCGATCACCTCCGTGAGAACCGGCGTGTCGCCGTTCCGGACGATGAGCTTTGCGCCGCACGGCAGCACCGGGTGCGTGAGGCCGAGCGACTGCGGGGTCAGCACCTGACCGCAAGTCGTCCGCTGCGCGTCGCCGACTGGACCCCGGGAGCCGGCGAAGGCGCGGTTCCAGCCTCCGGGCGCAGGCGCGCCCGTCAGCGTCGCGGAGGTGGCGTCGTCAGAGCTACGTGCGCCGAGCGCCAGCGCGACGACGCCTCCGAGAAGAGCAACGGCGGCGAGCAGGACGAGTCTCTCTCCGAACGAGGCACGCATCACCCCAAGTCTGGCTGACGGAGCGGCACTGGCGCTCGTTCGTCCGGCACGGCACGCCGTCCTCGCAACCACCCCCAGGGGATCCCCCGGATCCCTGTGGTCACGATATCGAGAAGAGATGAACACATGGGTACGCCTTCGTGCCAAGACTGCAACATCGCGGCGTAACGCCAGTGGCCGCGGTCGCGGCCGAGCGCAGCCGAACGCCGCGCCGACGGCGGGCTCGCCGACTGGACGCAGATCTCGTCCTTCGGCTTAGGCCGGAGGCTCGAGGACTTGGATCCCGAGCTCTTCCAGCTGCTCCGGAGCGACCTCTGACGGGGCGCCGCTCATCGGATCGAGACCTGCTTGGTTCTTCGGGAAGGCGATCACGTCGCGGAGGTTCGGTTCGTCGGCGACGACCATCAGCATCCGGTCGATCCCGAACGCGATACCGCCGTGTGGCGGCGCGCCCATCGCGAGCGCGTCGAGCAGGAAGCCGAACTTGGCCCGCTGCTCCTCGGGGGTTAGCGCCAGCACGTCGAATACCCGCGCCTGCAACTCGGGCTCGTGGATCCGCAGGGATCCGCCTCCGATCTCGTTCCCGTTGACGACGAGGTCGTAGGCGAGCGCGAGAGCCCGTCCGGGGTCACGCTCCATGGCCTCCTCCCACTCAGCAGTCGGCCGCGTGAAGGGGTGGTGGACTGCGCTCCAACGACCGTCGTCCTCCGACCAGTCGAACATCGGAAAGTCCGTGATCCAGACGAACTCGAACGTCCCTGGATCGATGAGGCCGAGCTGACGCGCGAGATGCTCGCGCAGCGCGCCGAGCACACGAGCGACGAGCGCCGGCTCGCCGGCGCCGAACAGCACGGTCGAGCCGGGATCCGCGCGGAACGTCTCGAGCTCAGGCTCCGAGAGAAATTTCGCGATTGGAGAGCGCACCTCGCCGGTGTCGTCGACCACGAGATACGCCAACCCCTTCCCACCCCACTCCTTCGCCACCTCCTCGAGCTTCTCGAGCTCGGAGCGCGAGAACGCCTGAGGCACGATCAGGAACCGCACCGCCTGAGCGGTCGCGAAGACGCCGAACTCGGAGCCGCGGGTGATCTCGGTCGCGTCCTGGATCTCGAGGCCGTAGCGCAAATCCGGCTTGTCCGTGCCGAACCGGAGCATCGCTTCGTCGTAGGTCATCCGGCGGAACGGTGGCTCGAGTTCGACGCCGATGCACTCGCGCCACACCTCTCCGCACATCTCCTCCATGAGCCCCAGGATGTACTCCGTGTCCGGAAACGCCATCTCGACGTCGAGCTGGGTGATCTCCTGCACGCGGTCGGCGCGGAGATCCTCGTCCCGAAAGCAGATCGCGATCTG